>NZ_JAOEDV010000030.1:0-47846 GCF_029837545.1 Stenotrophomonas sp. GD04024
AGGGCCGACCAGGAGCAGTCGAGCAAGCTCGACTCTACCGACCAGGAGCAGTCGAGCAAGCTCGACTCTACCCACCCGGGCAGTCGAGCAAGCTCGACGCCACCGGCAAACGAGAAAGGCGCGAGATCTCGAGGATCTCGCGCCCGGGTGGGATCGGCGGGGGAGAGAGGACCCGCCGATCCCGTTCCTGCGGGGGAACGCGCTTGCTTACTTCAGGTTCTGCGACCAGTAGGTCTCGATCTGGCGGACCAGGCTGTCCGGCAGCGGCACGTAGTCCAGCTGGCGGGCCTGGGCGTCGCCGCTCTTGTAGACCCAGCGGAAGAACTCCTGGGTGGCCTTGCCGTTGGCAGCGTTCTTCGGCTTCTTGTGCACCAGGATGAAGTTGGTCGCGGTGATCGGCCAGGACTCGGCGCCCGGGGCGTTGGTCATCACCAGGTAGAAGTCCTTGGCGCTGGCCCAGTCGGCGCTGGCGGCAGCGGCGGCGAACGAGGCGTCGCTCGGCTGCACGAACTTGCCGGCGGCATTCTTCATCGCGGTGTACGACAGCTTGTTCTGCAGCGCGTAGGACAGTTCGACGTAGCCGATGCCGCCCTTGATCTGCTTCACGTAGGCAGCAACGCCTTCGTTGCCCTTGCCGCCGATGCCGGCCGGCCACTGGACCGAGGTGCCTTCACCGACCGAGCTCTTCCACTCCGGGCTGACCTTGGACAGGTAGTTGACGAAGTTGAAGGTGGTGCCCGAACCGTCCGAACGGTGCACGACGGTGATCTTGGCGCTCGGCAGGGTCAGGCCCGGGTTCAGCGCGGCGATGGCCGGGTCGTTCCAGGTCTTGATCTTGCCCAGGAAGATGTTGGCCAGCACGGTGCCGTCCAGCTTCACCGCGCCCGGAGCGATGCCGGCCACGTTGACCACCGGCACCACGCCGCCGATCACCGACGGGAACTGGGCCAGGCCCGAAGCAGCCAGTTCTTCCGGCTTCAGCGGGGCGTCGGAGGAGCCGAAATCAACGGTCTTGGCCTTGATCTGGGCGATACCACCGCCGGAGCCGATCGACTGGTAGTTGACCTTGTTGCTGGTGGCGGCGTTGTAGTCGGCCGACCACTTCGACATCACCGGGTAGATGAACGAGGCGCCCGCGCCGGTGATTTCAGCGGCGTTGGCGGCGAACACGGACGACGCTGCGAAGACGGCAACGGCAACGCGCGACTTGAAGGCGTGGATCACGGGGTGGCTCCTGGGTTGATTGGGATGCGGGGTTACCCGCCCGGTGCACATTCCATAACGGTTCGATGACAGCGCGGGGACCGTTGTATGACGCATCCATGACAGCGTTGCCCGGCGCCCGTGGAGCAGGGGCGTGAAGGAACGACGCAGCCGTTGTGACCCCTTTCTATATGTCGCTGATGGCCTGTCCGATGCATGCGTGTTCCGGGCATTCCGCAGCGATCCGGCGTTTTCCGCGCGCAACCGGCGCGGCAGGTGGACGCCGCGCGGCGGCGGCCAGCGCGTCGACGCCGATACATCACGCCATATGCCGCAAGGGATCGACAAGGATGGCGCGGCAAATGCGTCGTACGCATGACCGCACGAAGAAATCTGTGGTTGGTGCTCAGGTTGTCATTCGGCTGTCATGGTTTTAACGGAATGTTAGCAAAACGCTTGACCGGCCTGCCGGCGTGGCGTTCTGCCCAAGCCATTCCAACCCTCTGGAGAAATCCAAAATGCGTTCCCATTTGCTCGCCGCCGCGGTCGTTGCAAGCCTCGGTCTGGTTTCCGCCGACGCCTTCGCAGCTCCCGCCAGCACGGGCGTATCCCAGGCACAGCTGCAGCAGCTGCAGGCGCAGATCGCTGCTCTGCAGGCCCAGGTCCAGCAGCTGCAGAGCGACTCGCAGGCGCTGCAGGCGCAGTCCGACGCGCAGTCTGAAGTGAACATCACCCAGGCCCAGGCCCTGGAAGGTGCGCAGAAGACCCAGACCAGCGTCGACAAGCTGGCCAAGCTGGTCAATGACAACAAGATTGGCGGTCGCATGTTCTTCGACCTGACCAACATCGACAAGACCAGCAACGGCAAGGACACCGCCGCCAGCGGCACCGGCCTGGACGTCAAGCGCTTCTACCTGACCGTCGACCACAAGTTCAACGACATCTGGTCGGCGAACCTGACCACCGACTTCCAGTACAGCTCGGCCATCGGCAACACCGAACTGTTCGTCAAGAAAGCCTACGTGCAGGGCAGCTTCGACCCGGCCTTCAACCTGCGCGTCGGCGCCGCCGACATGCCGTGGATCCCGTACGTCGAGAAGTTCTACGGCATGCGTTATGTCGAGAACACGCTGACCGATCGCCTGAAGTACGGCAACTCGTCCGACTGGGGCCTGCATGGCTTCGGCAACCTGGGCAACAACTTCAACTACGCCGTCTCGGTCGTGTCCGGCGCCGGTTACAAGAACCCGACCCGCAGCAAGGGCATGGACGTGGAAGGCCGCGTGGCCTACACCCCGAACGAGAACTTCGTGGTCGCCGTCGGTGGCTACAGCGGCAAGCTGGGCAAGGAAACCGACATCCAGAGCGCCGAGAACACCTACACCCGCGCCAACGCGATGGTGGCCTACGCCGACAGCAACTTCCGCGTCGGTGGCGAGTACTTCCAGGCCAAGAACCTCAACAACGTGCTGACCGTTGCCACCGACAAGACCAGCGGCTGGTCGGTGTGGGGCAGCGTGCGCGTCACCGACGGCGGCATCAACGTGTTCGGTCGTTACGATGACACCGACGTCAGCAAGACCCTGGACCCGACCCTGAGCGACAAGTACTGGAACGTCGGCGTCGAGTTCCCGGTCATGAAGAACCTCAAGCTGTCGACCGTGTACAAGTACACGCACCTGGCCAACGCCGGCGACAAGAAGAACGACAAGACCAAGGAATTCGGCGTCTGGGGCGACCTGTCGTTCTGATCACCTGAAACACAGTGTCTGAAAGCGAGACGGCGGGCCTGGTGCCTGCCGTCTTCGTTTCGTCACAACACGGTCCGCGTCACGCTTCGGCCGTGGTCTTGTCCTTGAACCGGCACAGGTCGGCAATCACGCAGCCCGGGCAATCCGGCTTGCGCGCCTTGCACACATAGCGGCCGTGCAGGATCAGCCAGTGATGCGCGTCGAGCAGGAACTCGGCCGGAATCGCCTTCACCAGTTTGTCTTCCACCTCGCGCACGTTCTTGCCGGGGGCCAGCCCGGTGCGGTTGGCCACGCGGAAGATATGCGTATCCACCGCCATCACCGGCTCGCCGAACGCCGTGTTGAGCACCACGTTGGCGGTCTTGCGGCCGACGCCGGGCAGCGCTTCCAGCGCGTCGCGGTCACGCGGCACTTCGCCGCCATGCTTCTCCAGCAGGATCGCGCAGGTGGCGATCACGTTCTTCGCCTTGGCGTTGAACAGGCCGATGGTGGCGATGTACTGCTTCAGGCCGTCCTCGCCCAGCGCGAGGATCTTCGCCGGCGTGTTGGCCACCGGGAACAGGCGGCGCGTGGCCTTGTTGACGCCGACGTCGGTGGCCTGTGCCGACAGCGCCACCGCCACCAGCAGTTCGAACGGCGAACTGTATTCCAGTTCGGTCTTCGGGTGCGGATTGAGTTCGCGCAGGCGGGTGAACATTTCCACCACGTCGGCACGCGGCATCACGCCGCCACGGCGCGCCGGTGCGCGCGCGGTCTTCTTCACCGTGGCCATTACTGCTCCTTGCCGGTGGCGCGGGCCTTGGCCCGGGCGAGGATGGCCGCCGCTGCCGCGGGCAGGGCCGGCTTCACGTCCGGTGCCGGGGCGGGTGTCCGGCGTGCGTCGCGTTCGGCCTCACGGCGCGCCAGGCGCACCGCGCGGGCGCGATAGCGTTCGCGCGCCGCCCAGGCCGCGTGCAACTGCTGCTGGGCCTGCTGCAGGCGATGCGGCAACTCGGGGTGGCCGGGCAGCAACTGTTCGTCGCCGGCACGGGCGACATAGTCCATCAGCCCGGCCTGCAGGGCGCCATCGAGATCGTCTGCCTGGACCCGGGCGAACAGCTGCGCGGGGTTGGGTCGGGATGCCATGGCGTCAGCGGTTCTGGAAGGCCGGCGGACGGCGCTGCAGGAAGGCACTGGTGCCTTCGCGCATGTCCTCGGTGGCAAACAGCAGGCCGAACTGTGCGCTTTCGTACTCCAGCCCCGCTTCCAGGCTGCACTCGCCGCCCACGTGCACCGCATCGAGCAGGCCGCGCAGGGCCAGCGGCGCCGAACGTGCCAGCTGGCGGGCCACGTCCTGCACGCGGTTGTCCAGCGCGTCGGCGGCGACCACCTCGTTGACGATGCCCAGTTCCAGCGCACGCGCGGCGTTGACCGGCGCCCCCAGCAGGCACAGCTCCAGGGTGGCGGCGCGACCGCACAGGCGCAGCAGGCGCTGGCTGCCGCCGAAGCCGGGAATCAGGCCGAGGTTGATTTCCGGTTGGCCGACCTTGGCGGTATCGGCGGCGATGCGCAGATGGCAGGCCATCGCCAGTTCCAGGCCGCCGCCCAGCGCAAATCCGTTCACGCGCGCGATGACCGGCTTGGGCATGCGTTCGATCTGGCGCATCAGGGCCTGGCCCAGCAACGAGAAATCACGTCCCTGAACGGCGCTGAGGGTGTTCATTTCCGCGATGTCGGCGCCGGCCACGAAGGCCTTGGGGCCGGCGCCGGTCAGCACCACCACGCGTACCTCCGGGTCGGCGGCGGCGGCGCTGAACGCCTCGGCCAGCGCCTGCAGGGTCGCGGCATTGAGGGCGTTGAGCTTGTCCGGGCGCTGGACGGTCACGGTGCGGATGGCGCCGTCGTCGGCGACAGCGATCAGGGCATCGGCCACGGGGAAACTCCTGGAACGTTAAAAAAAAGTGAGATTGAACTCCGCGAACGCAGACGGGTCATAGCCTGCATCGTGAGTAGCGGTTACACGTTGCGCCCGTTATCCTAACCCGTCGCCTCAGGGCGGCGCAGAACGTCCCTGAGTTACCACCCCTGGAGAACTGTTTGATGAAGTTGCGTTCTATCGCGGTCGCCGTCGCGGCCCTGGCCCTGACGGGCAATGCCTTCGCCCAGGACGTCTCGTCCGAAAAGGGCAAGCTGAGCTACTACTTCGGTTACGACTACGGCAACAACCTGGCGGAGCTGACCGGTCGTGGTGAGCAGCTGGACATCAACTCGGTGGTGAAGGGCCTGCAGGATGCCTACGCCAAGAAGCAGCCGGCGATCACCGCCGAGCAGCTGAAGCCGGCCGTTGAAGCGTTCCAGAAGCGCGAGCAGGGCCGTGCCCAGGCCGCCAAGGCCGAGTACGAAAAGGCCGCTGCCGAAAACAAGACCAAGAGTGATCAGTTCATCGCAGCGAACAAGGCCAAGGCCGGCGTGCAGTCCCTGCCGAGCGGCGTCCAGTACCGCGTGATCGAAGCCGGCAAGGGTGCCAAGCCGACCCAGGCCAGCACCGTGCAGCTGGAAGTGGCCGGTCCGTTCCCGTACGGCCAGCGCCCGACCGAAGCCCGCCCGGCCCAGCAGATCCCGTCGATCAAGGTCAGCGAAGTCGAAATGAAGGCCATGCGCGAGACCCTGCTGCAGATGCCGGCAGGCTCGAAGTGGGAAGTCACCCTGCCGCCGGACCAGGCCTACGGTGCCGACCCGCGCACCCCGTTCCCGCCGAACGTGGCTGTGCAGTTCGAGATCAAGCTGGTCAGCGTCAAGTAATATCGAAGCAGTAAACGAAACGCGCCGGTGATCCCACCGGCGCGTTTTTGTTTGCGCAGTGCCTGACGCGCAAATCCAGCCCACTCGCGCTACTGTTGCAGGGTGCAAACAACGGAAGAATCGGCGCGTGTTGTCGCAAGTCCCTGCATCGGAGTGTGCACGCTGGATCCGGACCGGCGGTGCGCCGGCTGCGGGCGGCATCTCGATGAGATCGCGCGGTGGTCGTCGATGAGCAACGAGGAACGCAGCCGCATCCTGCATCGCGTGCAACCCCTGCGTGAACAGCTGCAGCAATCATTGCGTGGCTCGCTGGCCGATCACGAACGCCTGATGCGCGCGCTGCATCCACTGGCCGTGCCGCCGCTTGGCGACGGCTGGAACCGCAGTGAACTGATCGACCTCCTGCCGCCCGGCCCCCCCGTGGAAGCGGCGGTGCTGGCCGGCATCGTGCCGCGTGCCAACGGCGCACAGGTGATTCTCACCCGCCGTACCGAGACCCTGCGCACCCATGGTGGCCAGGTCGGGTTCCCCGGCGGTCGCACCGAACCGGACGACCGCGATGCACTGGCCGCTGCGCTGCGCGAGAGCCAGGAAGAAATCGCGCTGGCGCCCGGCCAGGTGCAGGCGCTGGGCTACCTGGATCCCTTCGTGACGATCACCGGTTACCGGGTCACGCCGGTGGTGGCGGTGGTGGATCCGGACTTCGTGCCGGTGCCGCAACCCAGCGAAGTGGCCGAGGTGTTCGAGGTGCCGTTGGACTACCTGATGGCTGCCGACAACCTGCGCCAGGTCGAAATCAATCATCGCGGCCGCATCCGCCACGTCCTTGAATACGGCTGGCCGGGCCAGCGCATCTGGGGCGCGACCGCGGCCATCCTCTACAACCTGCGTCGCCGCCTGGAGCAAGTGCAATGAAGCCGATCGATCCGCCGTGGACCACCCTGGTCGATGTCGCCACCCTGGCCGCTGCATTGGGCGAGGGCGTTCGCGTGGTCGACGCACGTGCTACTGCCAGTACCGCCGTACGCGTGGTCGATGCGCGGTCCTCGCTGGCTGATCCGCAGGCCGGTGGCGGCCAGTACCTTGCAGGGCACATCCCGGGTGCGGTCTACGCCGATCTCAATCGCGACCTGTCCGACCTGTCCCGCGTCGGCCATGGCCGCCATCCGCTGCCGGACAGCAACGCCTTCGCCGCGAAGCTGGGCCAATGGGGCATTGGTCCGGATACCAAGGTGGTGGTCTACGACGGCAGCGACGGCAGCATGGCCGCCGCGCGGCTGTGGTGGTTGCTGCGCCTGCTCGGCCATGGCCGGGTGGCGGTGCTCGACGGCGGCATCGCCGCCTGGCAGGCTGCCGGCCATCCGCTGGCAACCGGGCAGGAGGCGGCAGCAGCGCTGCCGGCCTATCCGGGCCGTTTCGATACCACCCAGATCGCCAATGCCGATGAAATCTCTGCGCGGTTGAAGCACGCGCCGGGTTGGCTGGTCGATGCCCGTGCGGGCGAACGTTTCCGTGGCGAAGTGGAGCCGCTGGACCCGGTCGCCGGCCACGTGCCGGGTGCGGTCAACCGGCCGTTCGCCCTGAACGTCCTCGACGGCCGCCTGCGTGATGCACAGGAACTGCGCGCCGAACTGCAGGGCGTGATCGGCAACCGCGATCCGCAACAGGTGGTGCTGATGTGCGGCTCTGGCGTGACGGCCTGCCATCTGCTGCTGGCGATGGAATCGGCCGGTTTGTCCGGCGCCCGCATCTACGCCGATTCCTGGAGCGGTTGGGTCAGCGACAGCAGCCGCCCGGTGGCCAGCGGCGCGTGAGCTCGTACCCTTGCACGCATCGCGCATGAAGCAGTCGAGCATGGCTCGACTCTACAAAAGCCCATTCCGATCGATGTGACGCTCATCCACGCATGGCGTGGATCCACCGTGTCGACCAAGGTCGACACCCACCCACAGCAGCCGGAATCTGTCGAAGGCGGGGTGGGTCCGGTTGCGGGGGCGTGAGCCGCATGGATGCGGCGACCGAGCCTACATGGACGTATTTACGGCGTCCCCCGCAACCGGACCCACCCCGCCAACCCTCGGAATGCACGCTTTTGCTGTTGAGGTTGCCGGCCAGCGGCCGGCACTACCGCGGGTGCCGGGTGCAACCCGGCCGATACCCTGCCAGTGCTAGGCTGTGGGCACCGACAACCACGGAGGCGGGATGGGGGCGATCGTGTTGTTGCCGCTGTGCGTGGACGACGCTGCGCTCGACCGCTGCCTGGCGGCGCTGGATGCCGGCACCGCGCCGGGTACCGCGGTCTGGCTGGCCGACGATGCGCAGACCGGTCCGCGTGCACAGGCGGTGGTGGAGCACTGGTTGGCACATACGCCGCTGCAGGCCGAATACACCCGGCGCGCACGGCCACTGGGCGAAGTCGCCCACCTTGATGAAATGCTGCGGGCCTGCGATGGCCTGGACGTGGCAGTGCTGGCACCGGACAGCGTGCCGGCGCCGGGCTGGCTGCAGCAGCTGCAGGACGCCTTCGCCCGCGATGCCGCCATCGCCACCGCGACACCGTGGTGCAATGCCGGGGAAACGGCGGCCTGGCCACGGCTGGGCGAGATCAATCCCGAACCACAGGACCCGGCCGTGCTGGCGCACACCTGTGCCACGCTGCCGACGCTGCATCCGGAACTGCCTTCGGCGGTCACCCATGCGGTACTGGTGCGCGGCAATGCGCGCCGTCGGGCCGGTGGCCTGGACGTGGACAGCTACGCCGGCTGGAACGCCGCACTGGTCGATCTCAGCCTGCGCATGGCCGGGCTGGGATGGCGCAACGTGCTGTGCGAGACGGCCTTTGTCAGCCGGGCAGGGGAGGCGATCAGCCGCGACGGTGATCTTGAAGCGCTGGCCGCGCGCTGGCCGGGCTGGGTGCCACGGCTGGCCGACTTCCTGATGCATGATCCGCTGCATGGACTGCGTGCCGACCTGCAACAGCGCATGCAGCAGGCGATAATGCCGCGCGAACAGGGCGACCTGTTCGTCCCGCCCGCGCCGGAGCCACCCGCTTGAATGTTGCCATTGCCGCCATTGTCGTCACCTACCAGAGTGGCAGCACCATCGATGCCTGCCTCTCGCGCCTGCGCCAGGCGCAGGATGTGGCCGAGATCCGGGTGATCGACAATGGTTCGCTGGATGGCACGCTGGACATCGTGCAGCGGCATGCCAGCCATGATGCCCGCGTGCGTTTCGTCGGCAATCCGGACAATCCCGGTTTTGCCGCCGCCAACAACCAGGGCGTGGCCGACTCGATCAGCCCGTGGCTGGCCTTCATCAACCCGGACCTGATGGTCGAAGCGGATACCCTGGCCGAGCTGCGCCGCCGTGCCGAGGCGCTCGGCGATTGCCTGCTTGGTGTCGAGCAGCTGGACGAGCATGGCCAGGCCGACGAGGCGGTACGCCGTCGCGATCCCGATTTCCTGTTGATGCTGCGGTCGCCCGGCCGGGGTTCGAAACTGGCGGTGCCGCGCGATCCGCACCAGGCCCTGCAGCGGGTGCCGGCGCTGTCCGGTGCGTTGCTGATGATGCCGCGCGTCCTGTTCGACCGCATCGGCGGTTGGGATGCGGGCTATCGCCTGCATGCCGAAGACCTGGACCTGTGCCGCCGTGCGCGCGAGGCCGGCGCGGTGGTGGCGATCGCCAACGATCTGCAGGTGACCCACGTGCGTGGTGTCTCCAGCCGCTCGCGGCCGTTCTTCGTCGAATGGCACAAGCACAAGGGCCTGTGGCGCTACTTCCAGAAATTCGAGGCGAGGCAGCGCTCGTTACCGGTGCGCGCTGCGGTATGGGCGGCGATCTGGGCGCATGCGCTGATGCTGGTGCCGCGCCTGCTGCGCAGGTCGTTGTAGAGCCGAGCCCACGCTCGGCTCAGGCAGATCCAGCCGAGCGTGGGCTCGGCTCTACGAAAGGCGGGCGCGCCCCCGGTTCACCCCGGCGGGCGCATAATCCGCCCCATGCCTATCATCCAGTCCCTGCTCGACACCGACCTGTACAAGTTCACCATGATGCAGGCGGTGCTCCATCAGCATCCCGGCGCCCAGGTGCAGTACCGGTTCAAGTGCCGTACCCCCGGCATCGACCTGGCCCGTTACATCGACCAGATCGACGAAGAAATCGACCACCTGTGCACCCTGCGCTTCAGTGACGCAGAGCTGGACTACATGCGGGGCCTGCGTTTCGTAAAGCCGGACTTCGCCGATTTCCTCGGCCTGTTCCATCTCGACCGCAAGTACATCCAGCTGCGCGCGTCGAAGGCGGTGCCTGGTGAGATCGAGCTGGACATCACCGGCCCGTGGCTGCACACCATCCTGTTCGAAGTGCCGCTGCTGGCGATCATCAACGAAGTCTGGTTCCGCAACACCACCACGGCCGACTTCGCCGAGGGCGAGCGCCGGTTGCAGGCCAAGGCCGCGCTGCTGCGCGATACCCCCGGCTTCGAGCAATGCCGCATTGCTGACTACGGCAGCCGCCGCCGCTACTCGCGTGACTGGCACGCGCGCCTGCTGCCGTTGCTGCGCGATGCCCTTGGCCCGCAGCTGGTCGGCACCAGCAACGTGCACTTCGCCCGGCTGTACGGCATGACCCCGCATGGCACCATGGCGCATGAGTACCTGCAGGCGTTCCAGGCGCTGGGCCCGCGCCTGCGCGACTCACAGGTGGCGGCACTGGAATCGTGGGCGCGCGAGTACCGCGGCGACCTCGGCATCGCGCTGTCCGACGTGGTCGGCCTGGACGCGTTCCTGCGCGACTTCGACATGTACTTCTGCAAGCTGTTCGACGGCGTCCGCCATGATTCGGGCGATCCGTTCGACTGGGGCGACCGCATGCTGGCGCACTTCCAGCAGCGCCGCGTCGATCCGCGCAGCAAGGTGCTGGTGTTCAGCGATGGGCTCGACATTCCCAAGGTGATGCGCCTGTACGACTACTTCCGCGGTCGCTGCCAGGTCGCATTCGGCGTCGGCACCCACCTGACCAATGATCTGGGCCCGACGCCGCTCAACATTGTCATCAAGATGGTCCGCTGCAATGGCCAGCCGGTGGCCAAGCTCAGCGATTCGCCGGGCAAGAGCATGTGCGACGACCCGGGTTACCTGGCTTACCTGCGCCAGGTCTTCGAGCTGCCGCAGCCGGAATGACCGCGCCGGTGAGGGCGGGCGCTTACAGGTAGTCGACGACCACCAGATAGGCGCCCTGCAGCGGCTGCTGCTGCGAAGCCTGGACGCGGTAGCGTTCGGAGAAGGCGATATCGCCGGCGCGCATCGCGCTGGCGGACACCGACAGCTTCTGGCCCTGGCGCTTGCCGTCGCGCAGCGTCGCAGCCTGGCCATCGGCCAGCGCCGTCACTTCCACCGTCGAGCCCTTGGCCGACGGCGGGCAGGCCGCCAGGCTCAGTTCGCCCTGGGACAGGTTCGTCGTGCAGCCCGGCTCGGCAATGCGGCCGCTGAAACGGATGTTGCCGCTGCTGGCCTGGGCCAGCGCACTGACGGACATCAGGGCCACGCACAGCAGAATGGAGTTCCTCATGACACGTTCTCTGGTTCGGTGTGTCCTAGTTAGCGACAGCTTCGATCAGCCTTTAATAGGACGAGTTCGAATCTGCTAGGGCCATCACCAAGAAAGAGTGATGCGCATCAAAGAAGCTGATTTCCGCCTGAAAAAGGCCGGATTCCGCGCATGCCGGGTGCGTCACTCAATGCGTCATCGAACGTCGTTTGCGGCCCGCCAGGGCCCGCGTCAAATCCCCCACGCCCTGCTGGGCGCCATTTCGCTTAGCACGTCACATTTGTGCCGTCAATAAATTGGCGTTCATAAAAATAATGAGACTTTCATCACACTTGTGCCTATACTTGCGTCACGGATTCAGGGGAAGGTATGTCCGAGTCCGGCCACAGGTGAGACGCAAGGATGGGTCTTGTTAGCCCGGCAGTGCTCCTTGCTTCCTCCTCTACTTCTCATCTCTTCAGTAGGGTTAGGTAAAAGCGAATGCACAAGAACACTCTCATCGCCGCTCTGATGCTGGCCGCCGCTCCGCTGGCCGCCAATGCCGCCGACGGCACCATCACCTTCAATGGCAAGGTCACCGACAAGACCTGCACCATCTCGACCCCGGGCGGCAAGGACTTCGCCGTCAACCTGCCGACCGTGTCCAAGAACACCCTGGCCACTGCCGGTGCCGTTGCGGGCCGTACCCCGTTCGCCATCAACCTGACCAAGTGCAGCGCCGGCAACGTCGCCACCTACTTCGAGCCGGGTTCGACCGTCGACTTCAACAGCGGCCGCCTGGTCAACCAGGCCTCGGCCAACGCTGCCACCAACGTGCAGCTGCAGCTGCTGGGCTCCAACAACCAGTTCCTGCCGATCAAGGCTGCCGGCGCTGGCCTGGCCCAGACCAACTCGCAGTGGGTCACCGTCGGCACCGACGGCTCGGCCGACCTGAACTACTACGCTGAGTACTACGCCACTGCCGCCGCCACCCCGGGCGACGTCACCAGCAGCGTCAAGTACACGATCATCTACAACTGATCGTCGCCGTACCCGCATTGGCCGGCGTACGCGCCGGCCAGTGCTCCGCGGCCCCTGGCCACACCTCTCGAGCGTAGTACTTCCGATGAAAGCATTCTTTCCCCGGGCGCTGCTGCTGGCAGCGTTCACGCTGCCCTTCTGCCAGGACGCACTGGCCGGCGTGGTGGTCAATGGCACGCGGGTGATCTACCCGGCGCAGGCGCGCGAAGTCACCGTGCAGGTCGACAACGTGGGCGACTCGCCGGCCCTGGTGCAGGCCTGGATCGACAGTGGCGATGCCAACCAGACCGCCGATACCAGTGATGCCCCGTTCGTGCTGACGCCGCCGATCGCGCGCGTCGAGCCGGGCCGCAGCCAGGCGCTGCGCGTGATCTTCTCCGGTGCGCAACTGCCGGCCGACCGTGAGTCGGTGTTCTGGCTGAACGTGCTGGATGTGCCGCCGTCGCCGGACAACGCCGACAACACGGGCGAACAGAATTACCTGCAGGTCGCGTTCCGTTCGCGCCTGAAGCTCTTTTACCGGCCGCAGGGCCTGAAGGGCGTCGCCAACGACGCACCGGCAGCGCTGCGCTGGACCCGCACGGGTGACCGCCTGCGCGTGGAAAACCCCAGTCCGTTCCACGTCACGCTGGCCGAAGTGCATGCCGTGACCGGCAGCAGCGAAAAGGCCGTCGAGGACAAGGGCGCAATGGTCGCGCCGAAGCAGAGCCTGGAGTTCGCCGCACCGGCGGGCACCGACCAGGTGCGCTTCATCACCATCAACGATTACGGCGGCCGGGTGGAACACACGATCCGCCTCGGCAGCACCGGGGGCTGAACGCGCCGCGCTGGCCCAGGGCCTGCGCATCCCGCCACCGCCGCCGCGCGGCGAATTGAAGGAATGTCAGTGTGATCGGAAACAGATTGACATTGTCGATCCACCAGGCGATCTGCCTGTTGGCAGCTGGCGTGGCCTGCCCAGGATGGGCACTGGCAGCGCCGGCCAATCTGGGCGAGCAGGCGCTGATGGCGCAGAGCGGCGCAGCCAATGCGCGTGCCCCGGAATCGGCCCAGTTCAATTCCAGCTTCCTGTCCGGCCAGGCCAAGCAGGTTGACCTGGCAGCCTTCAGCAATGGCAACCCGATGGTGGCCGGCACCTACCGCGTCGACGTCTACGTCAACGGCGGCTGGCAGGGCCGTCGCGACCTGCAGTTCAAGGCCGACGCGCAGGGCCACGTCGATGCGTGCCTGCCGCTGCCGATGCTGGAAGAAATGGGCGTGGACAGCGAGGCCGTGCTGCTGCAGCAGGACCCGACGCTGCCGACCGACAAGACCAGCTGCGTGCCGGTGCAGCAGCGCATGGCCAATGCCTACGGCATCTATGACAGCGGCAACCTGCGCTACGACCTCAGCATCCCGCAGGTGTTCCTGCGCCGCGAAGCACGCGGCTACGTCAATCCGGCGCTGTGGGACCGGGGCATCAACGCCGGCTTTGTCGGCTACAGCTTCAATGCCATCGACAGCGACAGCCGCGTTGAAGGTGGCCAGCGCAACCGTAGCGCCTACCTCGGCCTCAATGCCGGCCTGAACCTGGGCGGCTGGCAGTTCCGCCACGACTCGAACCTGACCTGGTCCGAGGGCGATGGCCGTCACTGGCAGAGCATTGCCACCTACGCGCAGCGCGGCATCCCGCAGGTGCGCGGCATGCTCACCATCGGTGAGGCCTACACCACCGGCGAGCTGTTCGATTCGATCGGTTACCGCGGTGCCAGCCTGGCCAGCGACGACCGCATGCTGCCCGACTCGCTGCGCGGCTACGCGCCGGTCGTGCGCGGCATCGCCGAAACCAACGCGCGCGTTGAAGTGCGCCAGAACCAGCAGCTGATCTATTCCTCCACCGTGTCGCCGGGCAGCTTCGTCATCGACGACCTGTACCCGACCGGCTACGGCGGCGACCTGGAAGTGAGCGTGATCGAGGCCGATGGCCGCCGCCGCGAATTCAAGGTGCCGTTCGGTTCGGTGCCGCAGATGCTGCGCGAAGGCGTCTCGCGCTACGCGCTGACCGCCGGCCAGGTCCGCAACAAGCTGCTGGCTGATGAGCCGTGGCTGGTGCAGGGTACCTACCAGCGCGGCATCGGCAACCAGCTGACCCTGTACGGCGGCAGTGCGCTGAGCGATGGCTACCTGTCGCTGCTGTACGGCGTTGGCCTGTCCACGCCGGTCGGTGCGTTCGCGGCCGACGTCACCCATGCGCGTACCTCGTTCGATCACTACGGCAACCACACCGGTGCCAGCGTGCGCTTGAGCTACAGCAACATGATCGGCGAGACCGGGACCAACCTGACCCTGGCCGCGTACCGCTATTCGACCGACGGCTTCTACAGCCTGCAGGACGCGCTGTATGGCCGCGATTCGGACAAGCGCGGCATCGATCCGACCACCCGTGGCCGCCAGCGCAGCCAGTTCCAGCTGACCCTGAACCAGCCGCTGGGCCGTCGCGGCGGCGCGCTGTACGTGACCGGCTCGGTGCGTGACTTCTACGACCGCGCCGGCACCTCCAAGCAGTACCAGGTCGGCTACAACAACGCCTGGCGTTCGGTGAACTTCGGTTTCTCCGCACTGCGTACCGAAGAAGGCGTGCTCGGTCGTTCCGACACCCAGTACCTGCTGTCGATGAGCGTGCCGCTGGGCCGTGGCACCCACCCGGTGTCGTTCAGTGCCGACCTCGGCATGCGCGACCGCGGCGGCTACGACAACAGCCGCGTCGGCATCACCGGTTCTGCCGGTGTCGACAACAACTTCAGCTATGGCGCGGCGCTGTCCGATTCGCGCGAGGGTGGCACCACCGCGGTCGGCAATGTCGAGTACCGCAGCCGCTACTCGGCACTGAACGCGACCTACAGCCATTCGCGTGATTTCCGCCAGGCCTCGGTCGGTGCCAACGGCAGCGTGGTCGTGCATCCGGGCGGCTTCACCTTCACCCCGCAGCGCGGCGACACCATGGTGCTGGTCGAAGCACCGGGCGCGCGCGATGCCATCGTCAGCAACGCCCCGGGCCTGCGCGTGGACGGCCGCGGTTACGCGGTGGTGCCGTACGTGTCGCCGTACCGCCTCAACACCGTCACCCTCGACCCGCAGGGCATGGCCCACGACGTCGAGCTGGAAAGCACCAGCCAGTCGGTCGCGCCGTTCGCCGGTGCCATCAGCTACCTGCGCTTCGACACCCGCAAGGGCAATGCACTGCTGATCCAGGTCCGCAACCCCGATGGCCGCAGCATGCCGTTCGGCGCGCAGGTCAAGGATGAGCAGGGCCAGCCGGTGGGCATGGTCAGCCAGGGCGGCCGCCTGTACGTGCGCAGCGAACAGAACCAGGGCCGCCTGCTGGTGGAGTGGGGCGCCGGTGCCGATCAGCGCTGCACGATTGATTACCAGGTTCCGGCGGGCGCCGATGCGTCCAAGACCGGCTTCATTCCGCTGGAGGCAGCATGCCGATGATTCCTTTCCGTGGCCGCAGGCTGCTGGCCACGCTGGCCGTGCTTGGTGGCGCGCTGCTGGCGCAGCAGGCCAGCGCCGCCTGCCGCATCCAGATCAACGGTTTCGTTGCCCAGGATGTGCAGATGGACATGGGCCAGATCGTGATCCTGCCCAGCACGCCGGTGGGCGGTGTGATCAAGGAACTCAGCGTGCCGATCAACCAGCAGAACAGCGTCGCCCGTTGTGACTACTGGTATGGCGGCAGCTCGACCGGTGAGTACGTCAATGCCCCGCAGAAGCGACCGGTGGCCGGCTTCGCCAACGTCTACGAGACCGGCGTTGCCGGTGTGGGCATCCGCCTGTTCCGCGACTCCGGCGCGATCCAGACCTATTACCCGCATTCCATCAACTTCGGCGCCAACTCCACCATCTCGCTGATCGGTGGGCAGTTCCGCATCCAGCTGATCAAGACCGCCGCGCAGACCGGTTCGGGCGTGATTGCGCCGAATGGCCGCTTCACCACCTACTACTTCGATGGCGACGGCCCCAGCCGCCCAGTGCTGACCTCGACCTTCCGCGGTTCGGGCACCACCGTGGTCAGCCCGACCTGCGAAGTGGAGGCCGGTAGCCGCAACATCGCCGTTGATTTCGGCAGCGTGCCCAATACCAGCTTCACCGGCGTCGGTTCGCGCGCGGTCGATCGTGACTTCGAGATCCGCCTGAACTGCCAGGGCAGCAACGTTGCGTCTTACCAGAGCAAGATCGGCATCCGCCTCGACGCCGACCAGGACAGTTCGAACATGCCGGGGGTGCTGAAACTGAGCGCGGCCACCAACAGCGCGACCCGCATCGGCATCCAGATGGTGCAGCGTGATGGCAGCACCGAACGCGAAGTCCGCTTCGGCCAGGCCATCAATGTCGGCACCACCGCGCCGGGTACCAGTGTCATGAGCCTGCCGCTGCGGGCCCGCTATGTGCAGACCCAGGCCGGGACCGTCGGTGCCGGTGTCGCCAACGGGCAGGCAACGTTCACGATCCAGTACGAGTAAGACCGCTTTTCCATCGCTGAGCACTGCCCCGCACGTCGCCTGTTCCGCAGGCGGCGTTGACTGCGTCTTGATGCCGCAAACGTGAAGATCGGAGCTATCATGACCGTACAGAAACATGAATGTGATGTGCGTCATGGAAATGACCTTCCCTTCACCGCAGCGTCTCCGCCATCGGGCCTTCCGCCCGGTTGAGGGGCGTTGAAAGGACCCGGCGTGACAGCAGCCCACCTTGCCATAGCCGGATTGCCTTCGGAGTTCGTTGAGATGCGCGGGGGCGGCCTGTACTGGGTCGTCGCGGCCGGCAGCGCGCCGACCGACCTGCTCGGTGCCGGCGTGCTGTCCACCGCCGCTGCGCTGCAGGACGCCGTTCTGGTGACGCTGGGCCGTGGCGCCGAGCCGATGTTGTCGCTGCTGGCGGACGATCAGGGGCCGCTGCGCCTGCGCCTGTTCCAGCGTTCCCACCACGGCATGCAGCAGGCGCTGCGTGGCTTGCCGCAGGACCTGCCGCGGGTGGCGTCCGCCGCCACCGGGCTCAGCCTGGTGCAGTTTCCGGTTGCTGCGCTGGATGGCTGGGATGACACGCGCCTGGCGCGCTGGTGCGAACGGCTGCAACGCTGGGCCGGGCAGACCGGCCAGATCGTGCTGCTGCTCTGCCATGGTGAAGTCGCCACCCTGGCACCACGCCTGCTGCCCTTGAACCGCGCCTGCGCCGGCGTGGCCCAGCTGCACCCGCATCGCGGCGCCCTGCAGCTGCTGCTGCACTACTGGTCGAACAGCCATGGCGTGGTCGCGCAGCGTTCCTTTGGCGTGGTGCAGGAGGGCTCGGGCCTGCGCCACGTGGCCGAGGCCGATACCGCTGACGAGGCTGCCAGCCTTGCCAGCGGAAGTGATCGCGACGTCTTCCTCGCCCAGGCCGACGTGCTGGAGGGCGCGCCGCCGCTGTCCGCCGCATGGCGCCTCTATGATGGCTGGGCCGGCCTGCTGCCGGCCGCATTGCAGGCGCGCGAGGCCACCGTGGTGCTGGCCATCAACGAGAACGCCCAGGTGGACGCGCTGGCCCGGCTGCTGCACCGCCTGCGCCGCGAGCGCGGCACCGCGCTGAAGCTGGTCGTGCGCGAGCTTCAGCCCTGCCTGCGTTACGCCGACGAACGCCTGCTGATGCAGTGCGGGTGCAGCCTGGTGGTGCCGGCCGACACGCCGCTGCCACGCCTGCTGACGCTGCTGGAAACCGTGCAGCGGCAACGCTGGCAGGGCCAGCTGGCCGATGACCCGGAGCCGCTGATCCGCGCCCATCGGCCGCCATCGCTGAGCGGCCTGGTCAATGCCGCACGTTTCCGCCAGATCGCCGCAGAACGCATCGACCAGGACGGCAGCGCGGTGGAAAGCGCGGTGCTGGCCCTGCAGCCGGTTGCCGGCCTGCGCGCCGAACAGACCCTGCAACAGCTGCGCATCCGCCGCCAGGGTGATCTTGCCTGTATCTATCGCGGGCAGGTCCGCCTGTTCCTGTTCGGTTGCCGTCGCGATGCGGTCGAGCAGGCGCTGGGCAATCTGTTCCGCCTGCCATGGCGCGAACTGTTTGATGGCTATCAGCGTCTTGCCGAATACGACATCGCTGCCATGAACCCGAGCGGCAGCGATCCGGACGCCGAGCTGCTGCCCGAGGCGCCGGTTGCCTTGCCCGCAGTGGCTCCGGTGCGGGAAGCGCCGGCCGTCGTTGCCCCGAAGCCGCTGCGGCTGGGAGATACCGCATGACCACCGACCAGCAACTCTGGACCCTGATCGTCGCCTGCGCGGTCGTGATGATCCCCTTCGGGGCCATGCTGGGCACCCTGTGGCGCGGGCTGCGCCGCCGTGCCACGCGCTGGTTGCCGCCCCGCCATCTGCGCCGCGCCGGCGTGCGCCAGCGTGCGCCGCGGAGCGCTGCATGAGTCCGCAGAACGTTCCTGCATCTCCGTTCGCATGGGCCGACCTGCGTGGCTGGAACCTGTATTTCCTGTCCAAGGTGGTGCTGTCCTGGATGGGCGCGCTGGACCTGAAGATCCTGCCCAACCTGTTGTTCCTGGGGGCGCTGCTGGTTCCGCTGCGCTGGCGCTGGGCACGCATCGCACGCACCGTCGTGGCCGTGCCGGTGGGCGTGGCGCTCTATTACCAGGACACCTGGTGGCCACCGTTCCAGCGCCTGCTGGTGCAACCGGGCGTGCTGGATTTCTCGGCCGACTACTGGCTCGAACTGGCCCAGCGCTTCATCAACTGGCAGATGGTGGCGGTGCTCGCGCTGCTGCTGGTGGCCTACTTCCTGCTCAAGCCGTGGCTGCGCATCACCACCCTGAGCGTGCTGGGCATGCTCGGCCTGGCCGTCATGGCGATACCGATGCCGGCCGGCTGGAACTGGGGGCAGGGCACCGCCACGGCGGCCAGCACGGGGACCGCCGGGGCGACGACAGGGGGACTGCCGCCCGCCAACAACGACACGCTCAATGCGTGGCTGAGCAGTTTCTACCAGCAGCAGGCCAGCCTGAAGACCAGCTTCCCGGCACCGGCCAGCGGTGCTCCGTTCGACGTCATCATCCTCAACATCTGCTCGCTGGCGTGGAGCGACCTGGATGAAGTCGGGCTGCGCCAGAACAACCTGCTCGACCACATGGACGTGGTGTTCGACGATTTCAATTCGGCCACCGCCTACAGCGGCCCGGCGGCGATCCGGCTGCTGCGCGCCAGCTGTGGCCAGACCTCGCATACCAAGCTGTTCGACCCGGTGCCTGCCGAGTGCCAGCTGTTCTCGAACCTGCAGCGGCTGGGCTTCCAGAGCGAGCTGGCGATGAACCACGATGGCCACTTCGACGACTTCATCGGCGAGCTGCACCAGTACGGTGGGCTGCAGGCACAGCCGATGGATATCAGCGCCTTCCCGAAGGCGCTGGTGGCGTTCGACAAGTCGCCACTGCGTCGCGATGGCGACGTGCTGATGGCCTGGTGGAAGCAGCGACTGGCCGAAGCCCCGCAGCAGGTGGCGCTGTTCTACAACACGATCTCGCTGCATGACGGCAACCGCATCGTCGGTGCCGATGGCCGTTCCAATGCCGCCGACTACAAGGCGCGCGCGGAAATGGTGCTGGGTGATATGGCCGGTTTTGTCGATGCGGTTGAAAAGAGCGGCCGGCGCGCCATGATCGTGGTGGTCCCCGAGCATGGCGCCGCGCTGCACGGTGACCGCATGCAGATTCCGGGCATGCGCGAGATTCCCAGCCCGTCGATCACCCACGTGCCGGTGGGCGTCAAGCTGGTCGGGATGGGCGCACCGGCGGCCGGTGGCCCGCGCCACATTCCCGAGCCGAGCAGCTACCTGGCCGTGTCCGAGCTGGTCTCGCGCGTCTACGCGCTCAACGCGCAGTCGCCGCCGAGCGAACGCAACTGGGACAGCCTGCTCAAGGGCCTGCCGCAGACGCCCTCGGTGTCGGAGAACGAAGGCGCCAAGGTCATCGACTACGGCGGCAAACCCTGGCTGCAGTTGCAGGGCAGCCAGACCTGGAGCCCCTACCCGGAGGATGCGCGCTGATGCCTGCCGACATTCTTGCCGTGCCCTCCACCCTGTCCGTGGAAGAGGACGACATCGATCTGCTGCGCCGCAGCCTGGACATGCCGGAGCTGCCCTACGTGGATTTCTCGGCCCAGCATGAACGTGCCCAGGCGCTGGCGCGCTGGCCGCTGCTGGCGGAACTGGAGCGGCGCGGATGAGCAACCTGTTGTCCCTGCAGGGAGTCCATGGCGGCACCGGCGTGACCACGGTGCTGGCCGCGCTGGGGCAGGGCCTGCATGCCCAGGGCCAGCGCGTGCTGCTGGTGGAATGCAGTCCCGACCAGATGCTCGGCCTGCATCTGGGCCTGCCCGCCGATGTCGAACGTGGCTGGGCGCATGCACAGCTGGACGGCAGCGACTGGCGCGATGCCGCCTTTGCCATCGCGCCCGGCTTGGCCGTGCTGCCCTATGGCCGGGTGGATGCCGAGGGCGCGATGCAGGTCGAGCAGCAGCTGCGCCAGGCGCCTTCGACCTGGGCCGATCGCCTGCCGCTGCTGCAGACCCAGTTCGACTGGGTGCTGTTCGATCTGCCGCAGCGCCTGCCGGCACATGCGGCAGCCATCAACCAGCACGCGCACTGCACCCTGCCGTTGCGCCTGGCCTGCGTCGATCCGGTCAGTCATGTGGTCCTGCAACGGCAGCAGGACGACGAGCGCCTGGTGCTGGCCAACCGCTACGATCCGGCCGTTCCGGTGCAGCGCGATCTGATGCAGCTGTGGCTGCACACCCATGCCAGGCGGCTGGTGCCGCAGCCGTTGCATGAGGATGCGCGGGTGCCGGCCGCACTCGCCAGCAAGCAACCGCTGCGGCGTTACGCGGCGAACTCGCTGGCCGCGGCCGACGTCGATGGCCTGGTGCTGTGGTGCCTGGCTGAAGCGGCGCGGCGGCAGCACCGCGAAGGCGGCCCCTGATGGGCGCCCGGGTCTACTACCTGGGCTGGGGGCGCCTGCGCGAGCGTGTGCATGCGTCCTGGCCGACGCGGGCGCTGCTGTGGTTGCTGCAATGGACCGGGTGGGCCTTCCTGCGCCTGGAGGGACCGGCCTGGCAGTCGATCGCGCCGCGCCTGCGCAACGCCTTCCCGCAGATCCAGGGTGACCGTCGCTGGCGTCCGGGTGATCCGCTGCGCCTGCTGATCCAGGCCGCCTGGCTGTCACTGGTGCGGCTGGTGCCGAAGGCGTCGAAGCGGCGGCAGCGCCTGGCCGAAGCCAACCGCCAGCGGATTGCCGAGCTTCGCGGCGCCGCAGGCCGAGGCCGCCTGCGCTATCTGCGGGCGATGAGC
The DNA here is from genome assembly GCF_029837545.1 of Stenotrophomonas sp. GD04024. Lineage (NCBI taxonomy): Bacteria > Pseudomonadati > Pseudomonadota > Gammaproteobacteria > Lysobacterales > Lysobacteraceae > Stenotrophomonas > Stenotrophomonas sp. GD04024. The sequence goes on from NZ_JAOEDV010000030.1 coordinate 21,657, forward strand.
GATGCGCCCAGCGAATTCTGGAACAGCCGTTTCGCAGGCTGGTTCGGGCAGCGCGTCCGCGCCCTGTCGCCGCGCTCGCGGCATCTGCTGACGCTGCTGATCGGCTTGCTCACGCTCGGGCTGGCGGCGCTGTGCATCACCCAACCGTTCACCTACGTCGCGCAGTTCGTGTTCGTGCTGCTGCTGTGGGTCATCGCCCTGCTGGTGCGGCGCATGCAGGGCCGCTACGCCACGCTGGTGCTGGTGGTGCTGTCGATCACCGTCTCCTGCCGCTACCTGTGGTGGCGCTATACCGCCACGCTGAACTGGAACAGCACCTTCGACCTGGTCTGCGGCGTGATCCTGCTGGCTGCGGAAACCTACTCCTGGCTGGTGCTGATGCTGGGCTACGTGCAGGTCGCCTGGCCGTTGCGCAGGCGACCTGCGCCGCTGCCGGCCGACGTGCGGCAATGGCCGACGGTGGACGTGCTGATTCCCACCTACAACGAAGACCTGGCGCTGGTACGGCATACCGTATACGCCGCGATGGGCCTGGACTGGCCTGCGGACAAACTGCGCATCCACATCCTGGATGACGGCAAGCGCGAGGAGTTCCGTGCCTTCGCCGAGCGCGCCGGGGTGAACTACATCACCCGCACCGACAACCGCCATGCCAAGGCCGGCAATCTCAACCATGCGCTCACCCTGATCGATGGCGAGCTGGTGGCGATCTTCGACAGCGACCATCTGCCGGTGCGCTCGTTCCTGCAGATCACCTGTGGCTGGTTCCTGCGTGACCCGAAGCTGGCGCTGGTGCAGACCCCGCATCACTTCTTCTCCGCCGACCCGTTCGAGCGCAACCTGCAGGTGTTCCGCAACGATCCCAACGAAGGCGAGCTGTTCTACGGGCTGGTGCAGGACGGCAACGATCTGTGGAACGCGGCGTTCTTCTGTGGCTCCTGCGCGGTGCTGCGGCGCGAGGCGATCGATGCGATCGGCGGCTTCGCCACCGAGACCGTCACCGAAGATGCGCATACCGCCCTGCGCCTGCACCGCAAGGGCTGGAATTCGGCTTACCTGCGCATCCCGCAGGCGGCCGGGCTGGCCACCGACAGCCTTGGCGCGCACGTCAACCAGCGCATCCGCTGGGCGCGCGGCATGGTGCAGATCTTCCGCATCGACAACCCATTGCTGGGCAAGGGGCTGAGCCTGTTCCAGCGCTTCTGCTATGCCAACGCCATGCTGCATTTCCTTGCCGGCATCCCGCGGCTGGTGTTCCTGACCGCGCCGCTGGCGTTCCTGCTGCTGCACGTCTACATCATCTACGCCCCGGCGCTGGCCATCCTGCTGTTCGTGGTGCCGCACATGGCCCATGCCAGCCTCACCAATGCCCGCATCCAGGGCAAGTACCGCCGCCCGTTCTGGGGCGAGGTGTATGAGACCGTGCTGGCCTGGTACATCGCGCGTCCCACCACGGTGGCACTGTTCAGCCCGGGGCGCGGCAAGTTCAACGTCACCGACAAGGGCGGCACCCAGGCCGGTGACCGCTTCGACTGGCGGGTGGCGCGGCCCTATCTGGTGCTGGCACTGCTGAACGTGCTGGGCCTTTGTTTTGCCGTGTGGCGGTTCATGCACGGGCCGGCCGATGAACGTGGCACGGTGGTCGTCAGCTCGCTGTGGGTGCTGTACAACCTGCTGATCATCGGCGGAGCGCTGGCCGTGGCCGCCGAAGTGCAGCAGGTGCGGCGCACCCATCGCGTCACCACCCGCCTGCCGATGGCGCTGGAGATTCCCGATGGCCGGCGCCTGCGCGGCGTGCTGCAGGATTACTCCAACGATGGCGTTGGCGTTGAGCTGGGCGAAGATGCCCAGCTCGCCGAAGGCCAGCAGGTACAGGTGCTGCTGGGTCGCGGCCGGCGTGAATTCGCTTTCCCGGCACGCGTGCAGCGCACCGTCGGTCACCGCCTGGGCCTGCTGCTGCTGTTCGAGGACGAGCGCCAGCGCGTGGAGTTCGCCCAGTGCACGTTCGCGCGCGCGGACGCGTGGCTCGACTGGCATGCCGGCTATCAACCCAAGAGCCTGCCGCGCAGCCTATGGAGCGTGCTGGTCCTGGGCTGGCGCGGTTACCGCCGGATGGGCGATTTCACTCCGTTCGACCTCGACCGCCCCGCACACTGGAATCGTCGCCTGCTGCGATGGCTCGCCAGTTTTGCCCCGCAACGTCCGCTTCCTTCCCACCCGGCTGACCCAGCCGCTGATCCAGGGCTTCGTCCATGAGCATTCCGTCTTCTCTGCGCTGGCTGCTGTTGCCCCTGCTGGCCCTGCCGGTGGCATCCGGCAACAGCGCACCTGCTCCGGTTCCGCTGCCGCCGCCCGCACCGGCAAATGCCGCACCGGTGGCAGCACCGCCTGCGCTGCCCGCGACCTCGGCCACCCCCGCGGTTCCGGCCGAAGCTGCGGCGCTGACCCAGACCTGGGCCGGCAGCGCCTGGCCCTGGCAGCGGCAGAGCACGTTCGCCCAGCTGGGGCGCCGCCAGGACACCCTGCTGTCCGGCGTGCGCAACGCCACCACGTTCGAGTTCCAGGTCCGCCGCGACCGCCTGGTGCGCGATGCGGAACTGGACCTGAGCTTCACGCCTTCGCCGTCGTTGCTGCCGACCCTGTCGCATCTGCGGGTCTACCTCAACGACGCGATGATGGGCGTGGTGCCGATCAGCAATGATCAGCTGGGTCGCCCGGTGCAGGCCAAGCTGCCGCTGGATGCGCGGCTGATCGCCGACTTCAACCAGGTGCGGCTGGAGTTCGTCGGCCACTACACCGACATCTGCGAAGAACCCACGCACAGTTCGCTGTGGGTCAACCTGTCCAGCAACAGCACCCTGCGCCTGGGCGGGCAGCCGCTGGCGATGCAGGACGACCTGGCGAACTTCCCGCTGCCGTTCTTCGATCCGCGCGACACCGCGCGGCTCGAACTGCCGGTGGTGTTCGCCGGCACCCCGAGCCTGGCACAGCAGCGCGCGGCGGCGGTGATGTCGTCGTACTTCGGCAGCCTTGCCGGCTGGTGGCGGCAGGCGCGGTTCCCGGTGAGCTTCGGCGCGCTGCCCGAGAAGGGCCATGCGGTGGTGCTGGCCGTGAATGGGAAATTCCCCGCGGTGATCGGCAACCACGCGCCGGTGAAGGGCCCGGTGATCGAGTTGATGGCACTGCCGGACGACCCGCAGCGCAAGCTGCTGCTGGTGCTGGGCCGCAACGATGACGACCTGCAGAAGGCAGTGGCTGCGATGGCGGCCGGCAACGTGCTGTTCCGTGGGCGCCAGGTCAGCATTGACGAGATCAAGCCGCTGGCCCCGCGCAAGCCGTATGACGCCCCGAACTGGGTGCGCACCGACCGCGCCGTGCGCCTGGCCGAACTGCTGGACTATCCGCAGCAGCTGCATGCCAACGGCGTGTCGCCGCAGCCGATCACGGTCAACCTCAACCTGCCGCCGGATCTGTTCATCTGGCGCAACCAGGGCATTCCGCTGAACCTGCGCTACCGCTACACGCCGCCCTTCGGCAGCGACGAGTCGCGGCTGGGTGTTGCGATCAACGATCAGTTCATTTCCAGCTTCCCGCTGGTGCGGCGCACCGGCAAGCAGGGCCTGGAAGAGATCCGTCTGCCGGTGCTGGCCGGTGATGCCGGTGCCGACGATGGACGCCTGTTGATTCCTGCACTCAAGCTGGGTGACCGCAACCAGCTGCGCTTCGACTTCAACTTCGCCAGCGTGATGGGCAGCGCGCAGCGCGATCATTGCCAGACCGTGCTGCCACCGAACCTGCAGGCGGCGATCGAGGAAGATTCAACCATCGACTTCTCCGGCTTCCATCACTACATGGGTCTGCCGGACCTGTCTGCATTCGCCCTGAGCGGTTTCCCGTTCACCCGCATGGCCGACCTGTCCGAGACCGTCGTGCTGGTGCCGCCCGCTCCCAGCGAGGCGCAGGTCAGCCTGCTGTTGAACCTGGTGGGCGGCCTGGGCGTGCAGACCGGCTACCCCGCCTACGGCCTGCGCCTGTCCGATGACTGGAAGCAGGCCAGCGCGCTCGATGCGGACCTGCTGATGCTGGGCGCATTGCCGGCCGAGCTGCGCGGCAGCCAGCAGCTTTCGCTGCTGATCGATGACCAGCGCACGCGGCTGCTGAACGGCCAGTCGCCTTCGCCGCAGCAGGCGATGGAGCAGGCACGGCGTGGCAGCCGTGATGGCGACCCGGCAGTGACCGAGGTTGCGGTGACGGCGCAGGCACCGTTTGCCGCGATCATCGGCATGCAGTCGCCGCGTCATGCCCAGCGCAGCATCGTCTCGCTGGCCGCCAGCAATGCCGCGGACTATGGCCTGCTCGACGACGCGCTCAGCGATACCGGCAAGCGCGAGGCAATTGCCGGCTCGGTGGCGATCCTGCGCACGTCCGGCATCCACAGCCAGTTCGTGGGTGAGCACTACTACGTTGGCGCGCTGCCGTGGTGGCTGCTGCTGTGGTACCACCTGGCCGACCATCCCGCATTGCTGGCGGTGCTGGCCACACTGGTGGTGCTGATGTTCGCCTTCCTGCTGTGGCGCACGCTGCGCTGGGTGGCCGCCAAGCGCCTGGATCCGGGGCACTGATGGCGCGCACGCGGCACCCGCTGGTGACGGCGTCGGGGCTGGTCCTGCTGGGACTGGCCGGTGCCGGCCCGTGCGCGGCGCAGGCGTTGCCGGCCACACCGGGAGGCACGGTGGCCGAGCAACGCCAATGGCTGCTGCAGCAGGTGCGCATCGGCGAGGCCACCGGCCGCCAGAGCCTGATCGAAGACGCGTTGGCGCGGCTGCGGATGCTGGCACCGGATGATCGCGGCACGCTGGTGGCGATCCTGGAAGTGCAGTTGTCGCAGCAGAAGCTGGACGATGCCGAAGCCACGCTGGCACGGCTGCGCCAGATCGGCGCAGGCAGCCGCGAGCTGGCGGCCGGCGAACGCCTGTGGCAGGCCTATCGCGGCGACCTTCAGCAGGAACTGCAGCAGGCCCGCCTGTTCGCCGCCGGTGGTCGCAGCGAGGAAGCACTGGCGATCTACCGGCGCCTGTTCAACGACGACCCGCCGGGCCTGCAGCTGGGCCTGGAATACTGGCGGCTTCGCGGTACCCAGGCCGAAGGCCGTGCACCGGCGATCCGTGCGCTCACCGAGCTCGATCGCAGCTACCCGGGCAATGTCACCCTGCTGCAGGCACTGTCGCAGCTGCTGTTCGCTGCGGGCCGCGACAGCGAGGCACTGGCGGCGCTGCAACGCATGGGGCGCAACCCGGAAGCGCGCGGCATGGCCGCCGACGCCGAATGGGCCTATCTGAAGGATCAGGCTGCCGACGAACGCAGCGTGCGCCGCCTGCAGGACTTCATCACCCGCAATCCCACGTTTACCGACATCGCACTGGTGCGCGAGCGCTACGCGGACCAGCACAAGCGGGTCAGTGACCCGGCGTGGCGTGCCGGGCTGCGCGGCCAGCAGCTGCTGGACGCGGGCCGCAATGAAGACGCCGAGCGCGCCTTCCTGCAGGCGCTGCGAGGCTATCCACGCGAGCCAGGCCTGCTTGGCGGGTTGGGCATGGCGTTGATGCGCCAGGGCCGCCGCGAGCAGGCCATCGCCTACTTCCAGCGCGCGGTGCAGGCGACACCGGCCGGCGACAGCAATGACAAATGGCGCGACCTGATCGCCAGCACCCGCTACTGGCTGCAGCTGGACCAGGCCGATGCCGCGCTGACGGCGGGCCGCCTGGACGAGGCCGAGCGCCTGTACGCGCAGGCACGGCGGCAACAGCCGCGCGACGTCAATGCCGCGCTGGGACTGGTCGACGTCGCCGTCGCGCGCGGTGACGATGCGGCTGCCGAACGCCAGCTGCAGAGCGCGCGGCGGATCGCGCCCAACGATGCCAACGTGGTGCGCAAGCTGGTGCAGCTGTATGGCCGCACCGATCCGCAGCGGCTGGAGGCCTTCATCAACGCGCTGCCTGCCGCACAGCGCAAGCTGTATGCCGAAGACCTGCGCCAGTTGCAGATCACGCGGCTGCGCGAACGCCGCGAGCAGGCGCTGGCCGCCGGTGACGCCGCCACCGCCATCGAACTGGGAACGCAGCTGCGCGCGGAACTGCCCGGAGATGCCTGGCTGGCCTATGCCCTCGGCAACGAGCTGCGTGCGGCGGGGCGGGAGCAGGATGCCGATGCCGTGGTGGCCGACATGGCCCGGCGCAACGGCAGTGCAGAGGCGCGTTATGCGCAGGCGCTGTACCTGTCCGGGTCCGATCGCCTGCCGCAGGCACTGGCCGTGCTCGATGCACTTCCCCAGGCGCAATGGGACGATGACATCCGCGCGCTGTCGGCGCGCCTGCACCGGCAGCAGCTGACCGACCATCTGTGGGAGCTGCGCGCGCAGGGCCGGGAGGCCGAGGCCATCGCCCTGCTGCTGCAGCAACCGCCCAGCACCGACAACGACATGCTGCTGGCCGAGTGGGCCCGCCTGCGCGGTGACCACGCGCAGGCACTGCACTATTACCAGCGCGTGCTGGCCGCACAGCCGGACAACGTTGATGCGCAGCTGGGCCGGATCCAGGCCTGGATCGGCAGCGGCGACCTGGCCAGCGCACGCCGCCAGATGCAGGATGCACCGCCCCAGGTTGCCGATGAGGCGACGGGGCAGCAGCGCCAGCTCGCCACCATCTGGACCGACCTGCGCGAGGACGCGAAGGCGCTCGCGATCCTGCGTGCGCTGCTGGCACGCAGGACCGCGCCCGATGCACAGTCCTGGCGCGACGCGGCACGGCTGGTTCGCCGTGATGATCCGCAGCAGGCGCTGGACATGTATGCGCAGGCGATGGCTGACAACGGGCTGCTGGCACCGGCACAGGCAGCACCGCGCGACAACCGCGCGCTGACCCTGGCCAGCCGCGAGACCGCAGGCGACGACTGGCTGCGTCGCAGCCTGCGCAGTGATGTCGAAACCCTGTACCAGCAGGAGAATCCCACCCTGACCGTGATGCAGGATACGGGTCGCCGCAGCGATGGCACGCCGGGCATCTCGCGGCTGTCGCGTGATACCCGCATCGCGCACCTCGACGCGCCGTTCGCCGGTGGGCTGGGCTGGGCGCGCATCGAGCAGGTGCAGTTCGATGCCGGGCGCTTCCAGACCGATGCCAACGGCGCCTACGACGAGGACTTCGGCAGCTGCGATCTGGACCTGGTCCAGGCCGACGGCACGCGCCTGCGTGCACCGGGCTGCACCCGGTTCGTGCATCAGCAACGCACGTCCGGTGCCGGCTTCGCCGTCGGCTGGCGCACGCTGGACGATCGCTGGAATTTCGATATCGGCCACACCCCTTCCAACTATGCGGTCGGCAACTGGCTCGGCGGCCTCACCTTCAATGGAGACCTGGGCCGATTCGGCTGGGGAGCCACCGTATCGCGGCGGCCGATGACCAATTCGCTGCTGTCGCAGGCCGGTGCATACGATCCGCGCAGCGGCATCCGCTGGGGCGGTGTCACCGCCAATGGCCTGACCTTCAGCCTGGGCTACGACCAGGGCGGCCGCAATGGCGTCTGGTCGAACTGGAGCTGGCATCGCCTGACCGGCGAGAACGTGGTGGACAACACGCGTGCCCGTGCGATGGTTGGCTGGTACCACAAGCTGATCCAGCGCACCGACATGCGCCTGGATGTCGGTACCACCGCGATGTACTGGCGTTACCAGAAGGATCTGGGCGGTTACTCGCTGGGCCAGGGCGGCTATTACAGCCCGCAGCGCTACGCATCGCTGAGCCTGCCGGTGAGCTTCGCCTGGCGCAACGACAACTGGTCGGTACGCCTGGACGGATCGGTAAGCGTGTCCAGCGCGCGGACGTCCTCGATCAGCCGTTACCCGGACCAGGCACTGATCGAACGCGTGATCGCGCAGCTGGAACCGCAGTACGGCCCGCTGACACTGGATCAGGCGGGCCTGTACACCGGCGACAGCAAGAGCACCGGCACCGGCTACCGCCTGTACGGTGCGGTGGAGCGCCGGCTGGGTGACCACTTCGTGCTGGGCGCCGCCGGTACCCTGCAGCGCAGCCGCGACTTCTCGCCGAACTCGTTCCAGCTCTACCTGCGCTATACCTTCAAACCCTGGCAGGGCAACCTGCCGTTGCCGGTCTCTCCGTTGGTGCCCTATGGCGAATTCCGCTGACCTGCACCGCCGGCGCCTGCTGCAGGCGGCCGTGGCCGTGCCGTTGCTCGGCTGGGGTGCCGCGCAGGCGCAACCGGCGCCATCGGCATCGCGCTGGCCCGCGTGGCAGGTGCTGCTCGACAGCAGCCTGAGCCGCGACGGGCGCATGATCGATCGCAGCCAGGACGATCAGCGCAGCACCTCCGAAGGGCAGTCCTATGCACTGTTCTTTGCGCTGGTGGCCAATGACCAGGCCCTGTTCGATCGCATCCTGGCCTGGACGCAGGACAACCTGGCCGGCGGTGACATGCGCCAGCGCCTGCCGGCCTGGTTGTGGGGGCGGGATGCCAAGGGGGGCTGGCAGGTACTGGACAGCAACCCCGCCTCTGACTCGGATCTGTGGCTGGCCTATGCGCTGCTGGAAGGTGCGCGCCTGTGGCGGCGTCCGGCATTGCAGGCCATCGCCGAAGGCATGCTGCAGCAGGTGCGCGAGCGCGAGATCGTGCAGCTGCCGGAACTGGGGCCGATGCTGCTGCCCGGCCCGCAGGGCTTCGTCGAAGGCGATGCGACCCGGATCAACCCCAGCTATCTGCCGTTGCCGCTGCTGCGGCGGTTTGCATCGGTTGACCGCAAGGGGCCGTGGCCGGCACTGGCGGCAAACACGGTGCGGATGCTGCAGCAGAGCAGCCCGCACGGATTCGCGCCGGACTGGACGGCCTGGCAGGCCGGCGGTTTCGTGGCCGACCCGGTGAAGGGTGCGGTCGGCAGCTACGACGCGATCCGCTGTTACACCTGGGCCGGCATGACCGCGCCGCGCGATCCGCTGTTCCGGCCGCAGCTGGCTGCGTTGTCCGGCCCGCTGCAGCGCCTGCGCAGCGGCGCCGCCATGTGGGAAAAGATCGACACCCGCAGCGGGCAGGGGCAGGGCGAAGGCAATTACGGCTTCCGCGCGGCGTTGCTGCCGTATCTGCTGGCCCAGGGAGAAAACGAGCGCGCCCGTGCACTGCAGGCCAGCCTGCCCAGCGCCGAGCAGCAGCGCGCCGATGCCCCGGCGTACTACTCGCAGATGCTCAGCCTGTTCGGGCTGGGCTGGGCCGAAGGGCGCTGGCGCTTCAACGCCGACGGCAGGCTGCAGCCGCGCTGGTGAGCCGCGCGCGCTGCAGGGCCGGGTGCATGCCGGCGCCGCTTACTCCAGCGCGTAGCGCAGGGTGAACAGCACCGCCACCAGCCACACCGCCGGGTGCACTTCGCGCCAGCGGCCGGTGCCCGCCTTCAGCGCGGCGTAGGCGATGAAACCGAACGCCAGGCCGTTGGCAATCGAGTAGGTAAACGGCATCGCCAGCGCACACAGCGCGGCCGGTACCGATTCGGTCAGGTCGCTCCAGTCCACTTCCACCAGTTCGCGCAGCATCAATCCGGCCACGAACAGCAGCGCCGGCGCAGTGGCATAGCTGGGCACCATCGCCGCCAGCGGCGAGAAGAGCAGGGCGGCCAGGAACAACGCCGACACCACCAGCGCTGTCAGGCCGGTACGGCCGCCCACCTGCACGCCCGAGGCGCTTTCGGCGAAGGCGGTGGTGCTGCTGGTGCCGAGCATCGAACCGGCCACGATCGCCGTGCTGTCGGCCAGCAACGCGCGGCCGAAACGCTTCTGCGCACCCGGCAGCTTCAGCAGGCCGGCGCGGCCGACCACGCCATACAACGTGCCGGTGGCATCGAACACTTCCACCAGCACGAACACCAGCACCACCTGCAGCAGCACCGCGATCGGCGCGCCGCCGTCGTGGTGCAGCAGGCCCGGCAGGTCCAGCTGCAGGAAGGTCGGAGCCAGGCTCGGCGGCAGCGACACCAGGCCCTGGTACTGCACATCACCCAGGGCCCAGCCTGCGGCCGTCACTGCCAGGATGCCGATCAGGATCGCACCACGGATGCGGCGTGCTTCCAGTACCGCGATCAGCAGGAAGCCGGCCAGTGCCAGCAGCGGCGGCGCGGTGTTCAACGGGCCCAGCGCCACCAGCGTGTCTTCATTGCCGACAATCACGCCGGATTTCTGCAGTGCGATGATCGCCAGGAACAGGCCGATGCCGGCCACGATCGCCGAACGCAGCGACGCCGGAATGCCCGATACCAGCCATGCCCGCACGCCGGTCAGCGACAGCACCAGGAACACCAGGCCGGAGATGAACACCGCACCCAGCGCCTGCTGCCACGGCAGGCCAGCGGCGCCGACCACGGTGAAGGCAAAGAACGCGTTCAGGCCCATGCCCGGCGCCATGCCGACCGGGAAGTTGGCGGCCAGTGCCATCACCGCCGAACCCAGCGCGGCGGCCAGGCAGGTCGCCACGAACACCGCACCGGCATCCATACCGGTGGTGCCGAGGATCTCGGGGTTCACGAAGACGATGTAGGACATCGTCAGGAAGGTGGTGACACCGGCCAGCAGCTCGGTGCGCACGGTGGTGCCGTGCTGCTGCAGCTGGAACAGGCGTTCGAACAGGGACATGGGGATTCTCGCGAAGGTGTCGCCAGCAAGCGGGCGGCCCACAGAAGAAGAAAGGCCGCGCGAGCGCGGCCTTTCCTGCTGCCTTACTTCAGTGCCTTGAAGCGCAGGCGCTTCGGTGCAGCGTCGTCGCCCATGCGGCGGCGCTTGTCTTCTTCGTACTCGCGGTAGTTGCCCTGGAAGAACTCCACGTGCGAGTCGCCTTCGAACGCCAGGATGTGGGTCGCGATGCGATCCAGGAACCAGCGGTCATGCGAGATGACGAAGGTGTTGCCCGGGAACTCCAGCAGCGCATCTTCCAGCGCACGCAGGGTTTCGATGTCCAGGTCGTTGGACGGTTCGTCGAGCAGCAGCACGTTGCCACCCTGCAGCAGGGTCTTGGCCATGTGCAGGCGGCCACGCTCACCACCGGACAGCGAACCGACCATCTTCTGCTGGTCCTGGCCCTTGAAGTTGAAGCGGCCGATGTAGGCGCGCGACTGGATCTCGATGCCGTTGATGTTGAGGATGTCCAGGCCGCCCGCGATTTCCTGGAAGACGTTGTGGTTGCCTTCCAGCGCGTCGCGGCTCTGGTCCACGTAGGACAGCTTCACGGTCGGGCCGACAACGATCTCGCCGGTGTCCGGCTTTTCCTGGCCGGTGATCATCTTGAACAGGGTCGACTTACCGGCACCGTTCGGGCCGATGATGCCGACGATGGCGCCGGCCGGCACCAGGAAGCTCAGGTTGTCGAACAGCAGGCGGTCGCCGAACTTCTTGGAGACGTTCTTGAACTCCATCACCGCATTGCCCAGGCGCTCGCCCGGCGGGATGAAGATTTCATTGGTCTCGTTGCGCTTCTGGTAATCGACCGACTGCAGCTCTTCCAGGCGGGCCAGGCGGGCCTTGCCCTTGGTGCGGCCGCCCTTGGCGTTCTGGCGCGACCATTCCAGTTCCTTCTGGATCGCCTTCTGGCGGGCCTTTTCCTGGTTGTCTTCCTGCTTCAGGCGCTCATCCTTCTGGGTCAGCCAGTCGGTGTAGTTGCCCTTCCACGGAATGCCGCGGCCGCGGTCCAGTTCCAGGATCCACTCGGCGGCGTTGTCCAGGAAGTAGCGATCATGGGTGACCGCCACGACGGTGCCGGTGTAGCGCGCCAGGAACTGTTCCAGCCACTCCACCGACTCGGCGTCGAGGTGGTTGGTCGGTTCGTCGAGCAGCAGCATGTCCGGCTTCTGCAGCAGCAGGCGGCACAGCGCCACGCGGCGCTTCTCACCACCGGACAGCTTTCCGACCACGGCATCCCACGGCGGCAGGCGCAGTGCATCGGCGGCCACGTCCAGCTGGTTTTCCAGGGTGTGCGCGTCGCCGGCGGCCAGGATCGCCTCCAGGCGCTCCTGTTCCTTGGCCAGCGCGTCGAAGTCGGCGCCTTCCTCGGCATAGGCCAGGTACACCGCGTCCAGCGCGGCCTGGGCCTGCAGCACTTCGCCCACGCCTTCCTCGACCGCTTCACGCACGGTCTTGGTCGGGTCCAGTTCCGGTTCCTGCGCCAGGTAGCCAACCTTGATGCCCGGCTGCGGGCGCGCTTCGCCCTCGAAATCGGTGTCCACGCCGGCCATGATCTTCAGCACGGTGGACTTGCCGGCGCCGTTCAGGCCCAGCAGGCCGATCTTCGCGCCCGGGAAGAAGGACAGCGAGATGTCCTTGATGATCTGCCGCTTGGGCGGGACCACCTTGGACACGCGGTTCATGGTGTAGATGTATTGCGAGGACATGAGGTCTCCGTAAGCGCGGCCCTGCGCCCGGTCCGTCACGGGAACATCCCGGTGCGGCAGCGGGCACAGACTGAAAAAGGTGTACCCCCGATTATAGCCGGAACCGGTTCCGGGCCGCGCCGGGCAGGGGGCGCCGGGCTGGCTATCGCCTGAATACCCGGTCACAGTCCTGAAACGGGAAGCGTTTCCAGCCGGAAACGGTTCAGATCAAGTGGGCAATATGGGCTCACCTACCACCCGAACAGAGGTCTGACATGCGCATCAATCGAGTAATGGCCGGCGCCGTGGCCTCTGTGCTGGCGTTGGGTGCCGTCACCCCGGCCTTCGCCGACAACGACCACCGCGACCGCCGTGAGTGGCGCGAAGACCGCCGCGAGTGGCGCCAGGACCGCCGTGACTGGGTGGGAGCGCGACCGCCGCGAGGCCCGGCGCGACTGGGAGCGTGACCGCCGCGACTGGCACCGCGACCACGATCGTTACTACCGCCCGGCACCGCCGCGGGTGGTCTACCGTCCGGCCCCGCCGCCGCCGCGCTATGGCAGCTACGGCTGGCGGGTCGGTTCGCCCTACCGCAACTACTACTCCGGCCCGGTCTACGTGGTGAACGACTATCCGCGCTACCACCTGCGCCGCCCGCCCTATGGCCACCACTGGATCCGCGATGACCGCGGCAACATGCTGCTGGTGGCCATCGCCACCGGCGTGATCGCCCAGTACGTGCTCAGCGGGCGCTGAGCCGACGGTCTGGTCCACGCATGGCGTGGCGTGGCTGATACGGCAGGCGAAACCATACGGGGCCGGATTCCTTCGGGGATGCCGGCCCCGTCCGTTTCGGCCCCAGCAGGCCGGTGCGGGGCTACAATCGAGGGCTGAGTCGTACCCCCTTTCCCTGCCTGCTGGAGTACCCGATGTTCCCGCGTGACGTCCGCATCGAATCCTACGATCCCGAACTGGCCAAGGCCATTGCCGCTGAGACCCAGCGCCAGGAAGACCACGTCGAGCTGATCGCCAGCGAGAACTACACCAGCCCGGCGGTGATGGAAGCCCAGGGCAGCCAGCTGACCAACAAGTACGCCGAAGGCTACCCGGGCAAGCGCTACTACGGCGGCTGCGAATACGTGGACATCGCCGAGCAGCTGGCCATTGACCGCCTCAAGCAGCTGTTCGGTGCCGACTACGCCAATGTGCAGCCGCACAGCGGCTCGCAGGCCAACCAGGCCGTGTACTTCGCCCTGCTGCAGCCGGGCGACACCATCCTCGGCATGAGCCTGGCCCACGGTGGTCACCTCACCCACGGTGCCAAGGTGAATGCTTCCGGCAAGCTGTTCAACGCCGTGCAGTACGGCGTGAACGACCAGGGCCTGATCGATTACGACGAAGTCGAGCGCCTGGCGCTGGAGCACAAGCCGAAGATGGTCGTGGCCGGCTTCTCGGCCTACTCGCAGGTGATCGACTGGGCGCGCTTCCGCGCCATCGCCGACAAGGTCGGTGCCTACCTGTTCGTCGACATGGCCCACGTGGCCGGCCTGGTCGCCGCTGGCGTCTACCCGAGCCCGCTGGAACATGCCCACGTGGTCACCTCGACCACCCACAAGACCCTGCGCGGCCCGCGCGGCGGCATCATCGTGGCCAAGGGCGCCGACGAAGACCTGGTCAAGAAGCTGCAGTCGATCGTGTTCCCGGGCATCCAGGGCGGTCCGCTGATGCACGTCATCGCCGGCAAGGCCGTGGCCTTCAAGGAAGCGCTGGAGCCGGGCTTCAAGGCCTACCAGCAGCAGGTGGTGAAGAACGCCCAGGCGATGGCCAACACGCTCATCGCACGTGGCTACAAGATCGTTTCCGGCGGCACCCAAAATCACCTGATGCTGGTCGACATGATCGGCAAGGACGTGTCCGGCAAGGACGCGGAAGCCGCGCTGGGCAAGGCCCACATCACCGTCAACAAGAACTCGGTGCCGAACGATCCGCGTTCGCCGTTCGTGACCTCGGGCCTGCGCCTGGGCACCCCGGCGGTGACCACCCGCGGTTACGTCGAACAGGATTGCGTGGACCTGGCCAACTGGATCGCCGACGTGCTCGATGCACCGGCCGATGAAGCGGTCATCGCCCGCGTGCGCGACGCGGTCAGCGCGCAGTGCCGCAAGTACCCGGTCTACGGCTGACCGGTTTTGCGGGGTCGGAACCCTTCCCGCGGGAAGGGCTCTGACCCCGGCATCGGAGCACCCGCGCATGGACGAGCGCCGCCTCAAGTACCTGTATGCCGCTCTTGCGGTGGTGTTCGGCCTGCCCAGCCTGGTGATGGGGGGCGCCGTCTCGGTGCTGTTCCTGGTCGAGGGGCTGCAATCCTTCGGCGGTAACCGCGCGCCGGACATTGTGCCGCTGCTGTGGGGCCTGGCGGGCATTGCCGGCTGCCTGGCCTGGCTGTGGCTCAGCGCCGGGTATCTGCTGCAGGGGCGGGCCGGACTGCAGGTGCGCGCGGTGTGGTGGTGGCTGCTGCTGGCCGGTGGCCTGTCCGCACTACCGGTCATCTGGCTGGCCGCGTGGATCGGATGGCAGGAGGTCGGCTCGGCGTTGGAAGTGCTGATGCTGGGCCCGTCGCTGCTGATGCCGGCCGCGATGCTGGTGTGGCTCAAACGCCGCGCATGACGCGGCACATGGAAGGAAGCCGGATGCATGGATGAGGGCCTGCACAAATGGATGGTTGCGGTGGGCGGTCTCGTGCTTGGCCTGCCTGCACTTGCTGCCGGCGGAACCGTCGCGGTGCTGGGGCTGATGGTCGCGATGGACGGCAAGTACCTGTCTGGCAACGAACCCACGTTGCTGCTGCTGTGGTCGCTGGGCGGGATCATCGGCCTGCTGTCATGGCTGTGGCTGAGCGGTGTATTCCTGCGGCGCGGCCGTGATGGACTGCGGCAATCGTCGCCGGCGGCGTGGGTGGGCTTGCTGCTGGGCGTCCTGGCCGCGCTGGCTGTGGTCGCCGTCACGCTGCATCTGGTGTTCAAGGACGGCGAGTTCGCGCTGTTGAGCTACCTGGGCCTGGGGCCGCCGTTCCTGCTGCCTGCCGCACACCTGGCGTGGTTGCGCTGGGGGACGTGAGCCGGTTATCCGTGCGCTGATTTTTAAGACAAGTTGCATGGTAGTAGGCGCGCGCCCTGCCTAAGCTCCCAGCGGTCTTCACGGTTGGGATACCCCATGAATCCGCTGGGTCGCTTTACCCACGTCAGGTTGCGGTGGCATCTGTTGCTGTTTTCCATTCCGTGCGCGTTGGTTGGCGTGCTGGCCACATGCGCGCTCTTCATGGTGTGGCTCGCCAGGCCGCAGCCATCCGAAGCGTTCCTGATGGCTGCCGCCAACTGGGTGGTGATCTCGGTCTGGAGCGCCTATGCCGCTGTAGTGCTGGGCGACAGCTGGCGGACTACGGGTATGGAAGGGCTACATTCGCATGAAGGCTTGTTGGAGGCGCTGCCCATCGTTTCTGCCTTCCAGGCCGCTGCGGCCGTGGCGATGCTGTTCACGGCCATTGGGTGGGAGCCAGCAGCTCTGCTGTATACCCCCTTCCTGATGACTATCTGCGCTCCATGGGCCAGTTTGAGCTGGCATATGCGGTGGCTTTCAAGGCAGGAGGAGTAAAGCCTTCGGCGTGCGTGTCGTCATTGCCGCTGGGACGGCACGACCAGCGGTTTCAAAGAAATTGCATGGTTTGCCGGGGAAAGCCGGCCTAGGTTCCCTGCATGGACACCCCAATGCGCACCGTGCGCCGTCGACACGGCCTCTATCTGCTTCTTCATAGCTTGTTTTTCTCCATTCCCTGCGCATTGGCTGGCCTGGCGGGCCTGCTGGTGCTGCTGTGGGGATGGGCACATGGCAGCGGTAAGGGAGCATTTCTCACATGGGGTGCGGCTTGGGGTGTGCTGTCCGTGGCAGCGTGCATTCTTGTTGTCTGGCTGGCAGATACATGGCAGATGCGTGGACCGGACGGATTGAAAGCGGCCGCGCCAATGCTGGTGGCGCTGTTTCTGCTGTCTGCCGCTCAGCTTGTGTGCGCGCTGGTCCTGACGGTTCCAGGCCTTGGAGGCGACCCGATTCTGCTGGCGCTGGCAATGGGTTGGGGGGCCCCCTGGCTCAGCCTCGCCTGCCACTTGCGATGGCTGGCAAAGGGCGGCGGGCCTGAGTGAAGAAGCGCGGAGATTGCTGCTGCGCCCCTTCTCAGGTACCTTTGCGACGCTGCCACGACCGTGGCCGCAGGTCTTCTCGCGAGCCAGGCGTTCCATGTATTGCCCCTTCTGCCAGCATGCCGATACCCGGGTCATCGACTCGCGCGTCTCCGAAGACGGCGCGACGATCCGTCGTCGGCGTGAGTGCGAGGCCTGCAACGAGCGCTTCAGTACCTTGGAAACGGTCGAGCTGAAGCTGCCGGCCATTGTCAAAAGCGATGGCACCCGCGAGGCCTTCGACCAGCGCAAGGTGCGCGCCGGCTTCGACCGCGCGCTGCAGAAGCGCGCCGTGCCCGAAGAGAAAATCGAAGCGGCGGTGCGCGCGGTGGTTCACCAGCTGCGCATCAGTGGCGAACGCGAAGTGCCTTCCATCAAGGTCGGCGAGTTCGTGATGAACGAACTGCGCAAGCTCGACCATGTGGGTTACGTGCGTTTCGCCTCGGTGTACCGCAGCTTCGAGGATGTGGCCGATTTCCGCGAGGAGATCGAGAAGCTGGAACGCGAACTGCCTTCCAGCACCGAACAGCTGCAGCTGCTGGGCGATGTGATCGCCCTGACCAAGAAGAAGAAGGGCTGACGCCCTGGTGGGTGCCAACCTTGGTTGGCACAGAGACCGCATGGCATGGATCCATGCTGGCGGCGTTACCATGGCGGCATGACCACCCCGTTCTCCGTCCTTGACCACCTGCACATGGCCAACGCGTTGCGTCTGGCCGAGCGCGGTGCTTACACCACTCGCCCCAACCCGATGGTCGGCTGCGTCATCGCCCATGGCGAACGCGTGGTCGGGCAGGGCTGGCACCAGCGTGCCGGTGGGCCGCATGCCGAAGTGTTCGCGCTGCGCGAGGCTGGCAGCGAAGCGCGCGGTGCCACCGCCTACGTCACGCTGGAACCCTGCGCGCACTACGGGCGTACACCGCCCTGCGCCCTGGCCCTGATTGAGGCTGGCGTATCGCGCGTGGTCGCGGCGATGCGCGATCCGTTCCCGAAGGTCGATGGTGGTGGCTTCGATCTGCTGCGCGAGGCAGGCATCGACGTAGCCGAGGGTTTGATGGCCACGCAGGCCCGCGAGCTCAACAAGGGCTTCCTGTCGCGCGTGGAGCGCAACCGTCCGTGGCTGCGGGTGAAGCTGGCCGCCAGCCTGGATGGCCGCACCGCGATGGCCGATGGCAGCTCCAAGTGGATCACCGGCCCAGCCGCGCGCGAAGACGTGCAGCACTGGCGTGCGCGCGCAGGTGCGATCCTCACCGGCGCCGATACCGTGCTGGCCGACGACCCGATGCTGACCGTGCGCCTGGCCGATGCCGAAGTGATGCCACCGCTGCGCGTCGTGCTCGATTCGCGCCTGCGTTCGCTGGAATGCAGCCGCGTGCGCGAGGGCGGGGCACCCACGCTGTACCTGCACAACGCGGTCGTCAGTCCCCCTGATGCGGCCGACGCCTTATTCGCCAGCGTGGCGCTGCGCCATGGGCATCTCGATCTGGGCGCGGTACTGGCGCTGCTGGCCGAGCGCGGCATCAACGAAGTGCACACCGAAGCGGGCGCGACCCTGGCTGGCGCGCTGCTGCGCGGTGGCTGGGTAGACGAACTGCTGCTGTACCTGGCGCCCACGTTGCTGGGTGACAGTGGCCGCCCGTTGCTGGCTGGCCTCGGCATCGACGCGATGGACCAGCAGCGCCGCCTGCGCGTGGTCGATCAGCGCCAGGTGGGGGATGACCTGCGGCTGCTGCTGCGCACGTGACTCGCAAGAGCACCGGCCGCTTGCCGGCTTCCCGGAACGGGCCAGCGCGTTGCTCCTCTACGGTAAGCCTGCTCCACACCTCCCGAGTCTGTTCATGCTTGGAACGGCGCTGGAGGTTGCTGTGTTACTCGCAGCGCTCGGGCCACAAGGCCTCCATCTTGGGCCGCAGCGCCAGGCACTGCTGTGCCAACTCGCTGTCTACAATGGTCCCGTGCTGGTCACTTACCTGCTTCGCCAGCGCTGCGGCACCCAGAAGCTCTTGCGGCGCGAAGCGGGCGGCGCAGCGGCGGTACTGTTGGACAAGTTCGTCGCACTCTGCAACCAAGGTCATGTGTCGCTCCGTCATGCGTATCGTCTGAAACCACCAGCTGTGCATCGCCTGCCATTCGCCCGCCAGCGCACTGCCGACATCGTTGTCGACCTCGCTACCGAGGGTTCGCGGATCGAGTGCTTCGCTGTGCCAGATTTCACTGTCAGGAGCCATCACCAGCTGTGATGTGCCGTAAATCGTTTTGAAAGGGCCATCCCGCAGGAGTGCGACATACGCTGACCAAAAGTGATCGTCCTCGTCCTCCTGGGGGTCAAACATCGAGGCATTACTCAATGTGCGCAGTCGTTCGGTGTCACCCACCTGGCAGCTGAAACGAATGGTGGCAACACGATAGCCGTCGCTTAGCCGGTGCCAGATATCGCTGCTCAAGGCGCGGCAGCGTGTGTTGCGGAGAACCGCAGTCGTCCACGCCTGCTGGACACGTGTGGCATCTTCCGCTCCGGCGTCGTTGACCAACCATTCCAAAGCGCCGGATGGCAGCGCTTCGGCCAACGAGGATGCGTCGGTCCCCATGTCGGGGAACAGGTGCAGTGCAGGGCCCAAGTTTGCTTCGAATTCCCTCCGCGCCAAGGGGTCATTCTCGATCGCCGCCCGCATGTACAGGTCGAACGTGGCTTCTGGTGTGAGTGGGACCGGCCGGGCTGCTGCCGGCACCATGACCAACAGCAGTGGAAGAAGCACTAGACGCATCATCGTAGTCCTGAGTGTAGGCCCGCGAGGGTGCAGGGCACGCCAGCGGCTGTCCATGCAATTTGTTCGAATTTTCGAGGACATCTGGCTTCACCACTTGCGTGATCAGGCTTTGCGCCAGGGTCGGTCTGCGCTGCAGGCGCCGCCCTGACATCCGGATGGCGGAGTCCTCATTCGCAGGGCTCCGGCCACAGCGCCTCGATCTTCGAACGCAGTGCCGTGCACTGCTGTGAACGTTCGGCTTCCGGCATGTTGTGCTGCGAGTCGACCAGCATCGCTGCCAGTGCATCAGCGCCGGAAAGATCGCGCGGGCCGAGGCGTGCGGAGCACGTCCAGTACCGTCGGAGTAGTGAATCGCATTCCGTGTTGCGGGTCAGGTGCTGCGCCATGCGTTGCTTTGCCTCGGCCTGCCACTGCTTCATTGGCAGCCAGGTTGCCCACAGTGCCTCGGCCACATTCTGCTCAATGACAGGAAATGTGCCGCCCAGGCGCTCGCTGTGCCAGATGCCGTCGTCAGATGCGGCGACGAGTTGCGTGGTGCCTTCCGTTGTTCGCAAGGGGCCTTCCAGCAGCTGCTTCATGTACGCCGACCAGAACCGATCCTTGCCATGGCGTTGGTCGAACAGTGTGGCGATGTACCAGTCATGCAGGTTCTGAACATCAGCGACTTGGCATGTGAAGCGGATATCGGCCACGTGGTAGCCATCGCCGCTTCGCTGCCAGACCTTGCTGCCGGTGGCATGGCAATGCGTCCGGCGCAGGACGGCCGTGGCCCAAGGATAGGTATGGCGTCGCACGCCGTCGGCCGCGGCACTCTGAAGCATCAGGTCCAGGGATGACGAGGACAAGCCTCTGGCAAGCGGCGGCACCTCGGGGTGCATACCCTGGTACGGACCCAGCGCCGGCCCGATGCGTGCATCGAATTCGCGGCGCGCATCGGCGTCGTTCCGCAGCATTACCCTCGCGTGCAGATCAAACGCAGCCTCGGGCGAAAGAGGATCGGAGTTGCCTGCCGCCGGAAAGGCGGTAAGGACCAGGAAGTAGAGAAGCATACGCATCAAGGATCGCCCTCGGCGAAGGAGCGGAAAGCATTGCCCGACCTCTAATGGCCGTCCATGCAATTATTTCGAAATGACATTGATCAAGGTGGATGCGGCATTGGCGACTACTGGCGCACACTGCGGGGCATCTGTCCGTTAATCGCAAGGCTCCGGCCACAGGGCGTCAACCTTGGCTCGCAGTGCCAGGCATTGCTGTGCCAGCTCGCTGTCCGCTACCGTCCTGTGCTTTACGCTGATATGCCTTGCCAGCTCGTATGCGCCCAGCAGTTCATTCGGTGCGAAGCGGGCCGCACAGCGCTGATAGTGCTGGATCATGCCGTCACAATCGGCAACCAGTGTCATGTGTTTTTCGCTCGCTGTAAGCGTCTGACCCCACCAGTGGAGCATCGGTACCCATGCCTCCATCAGCACCCGGCTGATATCTTTTTCAATCCGGCCATGGATCGAGAGCTGGTCGAGCTCTTCGCTATGCCAGATATCGCTATCGGGAGCCATCACCAGCTGGGTTGTGCCGTTGAGAGCCCGAAACGGGCCATCGCGCAAAAGCGTGACATAGGACGACCAAATGAGATGATCTCTCTCATCCTGATCGTCAAACTGCCAAGCCTCAAACACGGAGCGCAGTCGCTCGATATCGCCCACTTGGCAGGTGAAGCGAACAGTGGCGACGCGATAGCCGTCGCTCAGCCGGTGCCAGGTATCGCTACTCAAAGCGCGGCAGCGCGAGCTGCGGGTAACCGCGGTAATCCACTCCTGCTGCGCTTGAGCGGCCTCGACCGCCCCAGCATTATCGGCCACCCATTCCAGAGCAGCGTCTGGAAAGGCTTTGGCCAACGGTGAAGTTTCGTCTTCCCATCCGCGGAACAGGTCCAGTGCAGGTCCCACGGTTGCGTGGAACTCCCGCCACGCTTGGCGGTCGTTCTCTACCAGCGCCCGCATGTACAGGTTGAAGGTGGATTCCGGCGAGAGCGGCGCTGGTCGAGCTGCTGCTGGCACCGTGGCCAGCAGCAGCGAGAGAAGCAGGAGGCGCATCACTAGAGCCTTTGGGCGAAGGGCTCGCGAGTGTGCAGTGGTCGCCAGGTACCGGCTATCAGATTTGTTTGAAATAGAACGGTAGCCGGTTGTCACGCTCTGGAAAGTGTTCCAGTGTCACCCTCTCAGGCGCACTCGTCGGTCCACATCATCCGTGCGATCGGGCGCAGAGCCTTGCACTCCTGCGTCATTTCATCGGCCGATTGCACCTGTGCCTTGGCCTTCAGTTCCTCGGCCATCGCGTCCACGCCGCTGATCTGGTCCGGGGCGATCTTCGCCACGCAGCTGCGGTGCTGCTGCAGCAGCAGGTCGCAGCTGGGCACGCCGGTCACCTTCGGTACGCTGGCGGCTTGGGCATCTTCACTCCACTGCTCGAACGGCGCGAGTGCATCCAGCACCGGGCTGATCAGCATATCGAAGCTGCCAGTGAACCAGTACGCCTGCTCTGCGCTGGAGTACATCTTGTGGCTGCCCTTCACCGTGCGCCGCGCGCCGCTCTTCAGTGCCTGCGTGTAGGCATCGATGAAGCGGCGGCGTGCGGCGGGGTCGTCACTGCTGATGCTGGCGATGAACAGCGGGCGCACGCTGTCCAGGTCCACCACCTTGCAGCTGAAATCGACCGTGGCGATCTTCTGGCCGTTCACGTACTCGTTGTCTTCGATGGTGCTGCCGGTGGCGCGGCAGGCCGATGCCTTCAGCACCTTGGCGAACATCTCTTCGGCCGCGGCGGCATCGGGCGTGACGCCGATGCTGGCCTGCAGCGCCATCCACGGTTCGGCCAGGGCCTTGGCCACCGCGCCCGGCGCGAGCGTCAACGCGTCCTCGCTGTCGGGGGCGCTGCGCAGGGCATCGTTGAGCGTGCGCGCGGCAGCGGCATCGTCTTCAATCAGCACGCGTGCGTACAGGTCCAGCGATTGTTCGGGCGTCTGCGCCGGCGCGGCGGTGGTCAACACAGGGGCGCACAGCAGAGCGCTGGCGAGCAGGGTGCGCAGGGGAGTCTTCATGACGGTGTTCCGTTTCCAGTGGGTAGTGCAGAGGCGCGAAAGACTAGCGCATCTGCACGCGGATTCGATGGCACGGGTGTGCAAGCCATGCGAACACCGCACTATTCGTCCTTAAGCGCATCGGTCAGTGCTGCGGGAAAGACCGAGAAAAGCACCGGGGAAAGGGATCGCATCATGCCGCCGCCTGGGAAATATCCCATCTCGGCGCTTCCTTCCAGCACGGCGGTGCCGGTAATCGTCTGCAGCTCTGCCATGCGCAGCTCCGATGCGATCAGATACGTAGCAAACACCTGATCGTCCCGCAGTTTCTGCTGGATGTCCGGCTCGGCCAGCAGACCGCTTTCTGTATCCCACACCGGTACCTGGCAGGTGAATGTGACCCGCGCCTTCCCGCCCGGTGCAGTTTCGGCAATGACCTGTCCAGGCACTGCCCGGCAGTGGCTGCTGGCAAATGTTCTGGTGATCTGGGCGACCATCGCCTCGGTAAGTGCGGCGGGGACCTCCTCCTCATCATCGCTTTGCCCGGCTACCGCTGCGCGCATTTCCGCTTCGAAACGGGCAAGTCCCCGAACCATATCGGTAGTCCACAGGCTATCGGCGGGCAGCGCGCGGACCAGGGCTTCTGCGGCTTGGGCATCGCTTTCCAGCAGGGCCCGGGCATATAGGTCAAAGGCCTGTTCCGGGCTCAGTTTTTCCGCGGTGGCGGCCTGCGCGGCAAGCGGCAGGCACAGCAGCAGGGGGAGGCGATAGGCCAGCATCATCCATCCAGAAGGGGAAAAAGCAGCAGCCTGTGGCATTGGCCCGCCGGACACCATGCAATTTGTCTGAAAAGACAGCCCCCAAAAAAAACGGGCCCCTTGCGGGGCCCGTTCGATCGCACGACGAGGAGCGATCGTTGGATCAGAAGCTGGCGCGCACGCCGGCCGAGTACTGGGTGACGTCACGGTAGCCGGAGATTTCGCCCACCAGGCCCCAGGTCCTGGTGAAGTTGATCTGGCCGCCCAGGGTGCCCACCCAGGTGCCCTTGAAGTTGTTGCCGCCGTCCATGTAGCCGGTCTTGACCCAGGCTTCGGTCATGGGCGAGGGCTTGCCGCGCAGGCCCACGGTGACGCGGCCCAGGTTGGTGTGGTCCTTGAAGCGCTCGGAGTAGCCGTAGTAGCGATCGGTCAGCTCAACGTTCTGGCGCACCCAGGCGGCGTCGGCGGTGAAGTCGACGCGGTCGGTCCACGGCATGTGGTAGCCGATGCCCAGCTCCGGCTGGTCCAGTTCCAGCTTCAGCGAACCGTCGTTGTAGTGGTAGGTCTTGCGGGTACGCGACCAGCCGCCGAACACGTGCACCTGCTCGGAGAGTGCGAACGAACCGCGCAGATAGGCGCCGTCGACCTTGGGGTCGTCCAGTGCGTTGTCGTCAACCTTGACCTGCGTCCAGCCGCCTTCCACGTAGGTGTAGCTCAGGGCGTCAGCCGAAGCCGAGAAGGGGGCGGCGGCCAGCAGAGCGGCCACGATCAGGATCTTGCGCATGGGAATTCCTGTGAATTTCAGTCCATTGGCGAGCCGGCCCTGCGGCCGGCCCGTGGCGACCTCGTGTCGTCCGGCGACGGATTTTAATGAAAATTTTACAGAATGCGAGCCGCGGGGCGAAGGCATGTCCAGCAACGCGACGCCGGTCACAGCTGAACGTGGGATGGCCCGACCCTGAGCGACCCCGGCAAGGCGGCTGGTACACTACCCGTGCCGGTTCGCCGGTACACAAACGTCTTCAGGGCGGGGTGCAATTCCCCACCGGCGGTAGGTGCGCAAGCACGAGCCCGCGAGCGCCCGGGCCTACGCCGGGGGTCAGCAGATCCGGTCCAATGCCGGAGCCGACGGTCATAGTCCGGATGAAAGAAGACGGTGCCACAGGGCTCATGCCCTGCGTGCGCCTGTTTGCCTTGCGGCGTTTTTCGCTCACATTCTGCGGAGAACGTTACTTGTTTACTGGAATCATCGAAGGCGTCGGCCGTCTGGCCGCACGCGAATCCATCGGCGGCGATGTCCGCTTCACCTTCAATGTCGGGAATCTGCCGTTCGACAACGTGCAGATGGGCGAGAGCATCGCCATCAACGGCGTCTGCCTCACCGTCATCGCATTCGACGGCAGCAGCTTCCAGGCCGATGCCTCCACCGAGACCCTGGGCCTGACCACGCTGGGCCAGCTGGGCGGGGGCGCGGTCATCAATCTGGAGCGCGCCATGCGCCCGACCGACCGCCTCGGCGGCCATCTGGTCAGCGGCCACGTCGATGGCCTCGGCCAGGTGCTGTCCATCCACGAAGACGCGCGCGCCCAGCGCTGGCGCTTTGCCGCACCGGCCTCGCTGCGCCGCTACATCGCCAAGAAGGGCTCGATCTGCGTGGACGGCGTCAGCCTTACCGTCAACGAAGTGGATGACGAAGGCTTTGAAGTCGCCCTGATCCCGCACACCGTGGCCAATACCGCGTTCTCCGCCTCGGGCGTGGGCAGCGCGGTCAATCTTGAAATCGATCTGGTCGCCCGTTACGTGGAAAGGCTTGTCAGCCTGCCGGCCAGCGGCCGGCAGCTACCGTCTGAAGAGGGAGATGCCGCATGAATTTCGCCCCGATTCCGGAAATCCTGGAAGAGATCCGCCTGGGCCGCATGGTGGTCATCGTCGATGACGAAGACCGCGAGAACGAAGGCGACCTGATCATGGCCGCCGAACTGGTCAAGCCGTCGGACATCAACTTCATGGTCACCCACGGCCGCGGCCTGGTGTGCCTGCCGCTTACCCGTACCCGTGCCGCCGACCTTGGCCTGGCGCCGATGGTGCAGGCCAATACCGCACAGTTCCAGACCAACTTCACGGTCAGCATCGAGGCCGCCGAGGGTGTCACCACCGGCATCTCGGCGCACGACCGCGCCCACACCATCCGTACTGCGGTGAAGCCGAATGCCAAGCCGGCCGACCTGCACCAGCCGGGCCACATCTTCCCGCTGATCGCGCAGCCGGGTGGCGTGCTGACCCGTGCCGGCCACACCGAAGCCGGTGTCGACCTGGCCATGCTGGCCGGGCTGGAGCCGGCCGGCGTGCTGGTGGAGATCCTGAACCCGGATGGCAGCATGGCGCGCCGCCCGGAGCTGGAAGTGTTCGCGCGCGAGCACGGCCTGAAGATGGGTTCCATCGCCGATCTGATCGCCTACCGGCTGGCCACCGAAAAGACCGTCGAGCGCGTCGACGAGCGCGACATCGACACCGAATTCGGCCCATTCAAGCTGGTCACCTACCGCGACCGCATCGCCCACGACCTGCATTTCGCCCTGGTCCGTGGCACCCCGGACGCGGAAAGCCCCACGCTGGTGCGCGTGCAGGTGGAAAATCCGCTGGCTGACCTGCTGCACTGGCGCTGCGACGATTTCGGCGTGGCCGCCACCGATGCCCTGCGTGCGATCGATGCCGAAGGGGCGGGGGTGATGGTGGTGCTGTCGGCGCCGCGCGATGGCGAGGCCCTGCTGGCCCGCCTGCGCCAGCAGCCGGCGCCGGTGGTGCCGGGCAAGGACAAGGATGTGGGCCAGTGGCGCCGCAACGGTGCCGGCGCGCAGATCCTGTCCGACCTGGGCCTGGGCAAGCTGCGCGTGCTGGGCACCCCGCGCCGCCAGGTCGGCCTGGCCGGGTTCGGCCTGGAAGTGGT
>NZ_JAOEDV010000031.1:0-46760 GCF_029837545.1 Stenotrophomonas sp. GD04024
GGTCCTGCAGGCCCACACCGCCCCACCCCCGACAGGTTCACGCAGCTGTTGGTAGGTGTCGACCTTGGTCGACACGGCGGACGTCATGAATGTCTGAAGCATCGGCTTTTGATTTTGATTCTCCTGATCTTTCCCGTGGTGGCGCGGGAAACTGTCCGTGGCCGGGAGGGTGGGTTGGCTGGGGGCGTGAGCCGCATGGATGCGGCGACCGAGCCTCCATGGACGGATTCACGGCGTCCCCCAGCCAACCCACCCTCCCGGCCAACCCGAGATCCTTCCTTGAACCACCACGGAGGGGCTCCGCCGTTGGCCGGCCCGGCCGAAGGCCCGCTTCTGGCGCGATACAATGACGCCCATGAACACCCCACAGGATTCCAGCCTCGGTCGCGAGGTCAGTTACCCGTCGCAGTACGATCCCGGCCTGCTGTTTCCCATCCCCCGCAGCGGCGCCCGCGCCGAGATCGGCCTCGATGATGCGGCGCTGCCGTTCGTCGGCCATGACCGCTGGCATGCCTTCGAACTGAGCTGGCTCGACCTGCGCGGCAAGCCACAGGTCGCCGTCGCCACCGTGCAGGTGCCGTGCACCTCGCCGCGGCTGATCGAATCGAAGTCGTTCAAGCTGTACCTCAACTCCCTCAACAGCACCCGCATCGACACCGCCGAAGCGCTGCGCGCACGCATCGTCGCCGACCTGTCGGCCTGTGCCGGTGCGCCGGTCCATGTGGAGTTCGGCCTGCCGGGCCTGCGCGAGACGCCGCTCGGCGAGTCGATCGACGGGCTGGAGGTGGAGATCGACTGCTATGGCCCCCCGCAGGCGGACTTCCTTGCCGCTGATGCCGGCCAGGTGGTGGAAGAGACCCTGGTCTCGGCGCTGCTGAAGTCCAACTGCCCGGTCACCGGCCAGCCGGACTGGGCCACGGTCAGCCTGCGCTACCGCGGGCCGAAGATCGACCGCGCCGGCCTGCTGCGCTATCTGGTCAGCTATCGCGAGCACGCCGAGTTCCACGAGCAGTGCGTTGAGCGGATCTTCAGCGAGGTGTCCACGCGCTGCCAGCCGGAGTGGCTGGAAGTGGAAGCGCGCTATACGCGCCGTGGTGGCCTGGACATCAATCCCTGGCGGGCCAGTCCCGGCATCGCCGCCCCGGCCGCGACCTACCGCGAACTGCGCCAGTAACCGGTAGTGCCGGCCGCTGGCCGGCAACCGCGCGCAACCCGCATCCAGGGCAGGCCGGCCAGCGGCCGGCACTACCAGGCACCCGCTCTCCCGATTGTTCAGCCGCCCCGGGGGGCGGCTTCACATCTGCACCATCCCCATTTAACAACCTCCATGGCAACGTGCGAACCACGTAGTCATGCAGACGGGAGTTGTGGATGAGTACCGAGAAGAAAGCCGATTTCTCCGGCGTCAGTGCCAGCGTCGACAGTACCGCCGAGCAGGTGCCGAAGGCGGACTTCTCCGGCGTCAGCGCTTCGGTGGACAGCACCGCCGAGGTTGTCAGCGGCGGCACCTACACCGTGCAGAAGGGAGATTCGCTGTCGAAGATCGCCAAGCAGCACCTGGGCGACGCCAATGCCTGGAAGAAGATCTTCGAAGCCAACCGCGATGTGCTCGACGACCCGGACAAGATATTCCCGGGCCAGACCCTGAAGCTGCCGCCGAAGTAAGCCGGCGATCGAACGCCGTCCGACAATCCCCTGGGAGGAACCCCGAATGATCAAGACCACCCCGCTCCAGACCGCCCTGATCGCCGCCCTGCTGGGCAGCGTTGCCCTGGTCGGTTGCAAGAAGAAGGAAGAGTCGACCGACAGCAACGCCGCACCGGCAGCAACCGCGCCGGCTGAACCGGCAGCGCCGGCGCCGATGACCGGCGCACCGCCGCCGATGGCCGAAGCCGCTGCGGTCAGCGTCTCCACCGTTACCGTGGGCAAGACGGCCGCCGCCGACAAGTCGGTTGCACCGGCTGCCCTGTTCGCACCGAAGGATGACGTCATCGTCTCGATCAAGACCGACGGCGCCGCCAACAATGTCAATGTCGGCGCCAAGCTGACCTACCAGGACGGCCAGGTGGCCGGCGAACAGACCGCGACCCTGAACGCCAGCGGCGCGGAAACCACCAACGTCACGTTCAAGAATGCAAAGGGCTGGCCGGCCGGCAAGTACCGCGCCGAGGTCATGGTCGATGGCAAGGCGGCCGGAACGCCGCAGGAGTTCGAGGTCAAGTAAGTCCTGCCGACTCTCTCCCGGCAGGACTCACGATGGGCGCAGCCGCGAGGCTGCGTCCTTTTTTATTGGTTGACTCTCGATCATGAAAGATCTCAGGTACGCTGAACGGAATATGGAATTGTGGGAGGGATGGGATGCTCAACTGGATTGTTCTCACGACGCTGGCAATGGCGTCGGCGGACGGTGAAGTAGTCACCTATGTTCATACGGATGCACTTGGGAGCCCCGTGGCTATTACGGACTCAAACGGAAACGTTGTCGAGAGATTCGAATACGAACCTTATGGCTCTGTCGTTGGAATCGCCGGGGCAGATGGTCCTGGTTACTCAGGTCATGTGTTTGACTCCACGACAGGTCTCAATTACATGCAGCAACGATATTACTCCCCCGAAATCGGTGCTTTTCTCAGTGTAGATCCCGTCACTGCCTATGGTGGGAAGCCTTCCCTCTTCAACAGGTACCGATACGCCAATAGCAGTCCCTACAACTTTGTCGATCCGGATGGCAGAGTTCCTGTGGTTACGCGCATGAAGGACGGTTCGGTGAAGATCAGCTTCCCAACAAAGTTTTCAGGGGATGGTGCGACTCCCAAGAACATAGCGACCTTCAAAGAGCAGGTGGCGTCAATGTCAGGAACCTATGATATTGGCGGGAAGGAGACGCGCGTGACGGTCGAGGTCACTGACATTGATAAAAGTACCCCGCGGGCCGCCCGTAATGAGATAAAGCTTGTCAACGGGGCAACCTCCCACCGCAGCGGACGGAGTTTCGCGGAGTTGGGCGGAAAGAAGGGCGAGATCAATGTCCTGGATAGATTTGACAAGGGTGTTGTTCCTCATGAAGTGTCACATCTTGGCGGTGTGGACGATCTTTATGACAAGTCGACGGGGCTGCCAAATCCTGCTCGCGGCGTCGGAATCATGAATAGGGTTCCGGGTGTGGTTGACAGCCATGCCATCGGTGGAATCATCACGGGGGATTCTGCAGTTCAAAGGCGGGAGCGTTGAAATGCTTGCACGCATCGTGGCTTTCTCCGTCCTCTTATGTTCGTTTACTTTGAGTGCCCAAGAGTCAAATCTTTGGGCCTACAGCTGCGACCACTTTCTATACGGTGCCTGTCTTCGCGTGCCTACGGGCATGTCCGTGACCTATGAGGCACCTGTCGACTTCGGCCTGCACCGCGTCAGGCGAGATGGTCGGGAGGTCGCCTTGATCTACGAGGGCGATGCACCTGAAAAGCCTGCGCCCGGAAGCACGCCGGATCTGCGCTTCACGGACAGCGGATATGCCGTGTCGGGGTACGCAAGCGCGGATGGAGGTTCCACCCGGTACGACGTCTACGTTCGACCCAGCGTGTCTGGCGCCGGTTCGCTGCACATCCGAGGTGCTGCTGCGACGGCAGATGAAGTCGCCAGCCTGGCCGCCGTCGTTGGAGGATTCCGCGTCTGCAGCTTCCGGCGAAGCAAACGCGCACAGACGTTGACCTGTCCGATGGGCGCCGAGTGGGGGCAGCGATTGTCGGAGTGGGTCGTGCGTGCCTCCACGAGCGAGAAGTCGAACTAGCCGACCAAGCCTCAGGTTCCAGGCGGGAAGCTAACCAGCCGCGCAACACAGTGGTGCAGTACCGCCGCGTATGGCGTGGCTTTGCCCCGCGCGGCTGAAAACGCGACAATGCAGGGGTTTCCCCGCCGCGCGCCCACCCTGACGGCGGCAGGGAAAAGCGACACGGTTGCACGTGGCCCGGCGCTGGCGCCGGCCTTCCCCTGAGCACTGCTACAGAGTCCAAGTCCCCCATGTCCAAGATCCTCTACACGCTGACCGACGAAGCCCCGTTCCTGGCCACCCAGTCGCTGCTGCCGATCGTCGATGCCTACACCGCCACTGCCGGCATCGTGGTCGAAACCCGTGACATCTCGCTGTCCGGTCGCATCCTGTCGCAGTTCCCGGAACTGCTGTCCGATGCACAGAAGGTCAGCGACGACCTGGCCGAGCTGGGCCAGCTGGCGACCACCCCGGACGCCAACATCATCAAGCTGCCGAACATTTCGGCGTCGGTGCCGCAGCTGAAGGCGGCCATCAAGGAACTGCAGGACCAGGGCTATCCGCTGCCGGACTACCCGGAAACCCCGGCCGACGACCAGCAGCGCGACTACAAGGCGCGCTATGACAAGGTCAAGGGCAGTGCGGTGAACCCGGTGCTGCGCGAAGGCAACTCCGACCGCCGCGCACCGCTGTCGGTGAAGAACTACGCGCGCAAGCATCCGCACCGCATGGGCGCCTGGGCCGCCGATTCGAAGTCGCACGTTGCGCACATGGCTGCCGGTGACTTCTACGGCAGCGAGAAGTCGGCCACCCTGGCCAACGCCGGTTCGCTGAAGATCACCTTCCACGGCAAGGACGGCAGCGCCGTCGTGCTGAAGGAAAAGACCGCGGTCAAGGCCGGCGAGATCGTCGATGCCGCGGTGATGAGCCGCAAGGCGCTGGCCGCATTCATCGGTGAGCAGATCGCCGATGCCAAGGCCCAGGGCGTGCTGTTCTCGCTGCACCTGAAGGCAACCATGATGAAGGTCTCCGACCCGATCATGTTCGGCGTGGCGGTCAACGAGTTCTACAAGGACGTGCTGGCCAAGCATGCCGACGTGCTCAAGCAGGCCGGTTTCGATGCCAACAACGGCATCGGCGACCTGGCCGCGCGCCTGCCTTCGCTGCCCGAAGCCACCCGTGCCGCGATCGAAGCCGACCTGGTTGCCGAGTACGCGCAGCGTCCGGGCGTGGCCATGGTCAACTCGGACAAGGGCATCACCAACCTGCACGTGCCCAGCGACGTCATCGTCGACGCCTCGATGCCGGCGATGATCCGCGACTCCGGCAAGATGTGGAATGCCGAAGGCAAGCTGCAGGACACCAAGGCGGTCATTCCGGACCGCTGCTACGCCGGCGTGTACCAGGCCGTCATCGACGACTGCAAGGCGCACGGCGCCTTCGACCCGGCCACCATGGGCTCGGTGCCGAATGTCGGCCTGATGGCGCAGAAGGCCGAAGAGTACGGCTCGCACGACAAGACCTTCCAGATCGCCGCCGATGGCGTGGTCAAGGTCACCGACGATGCCGGCAACGTGGTGTTCGAGCACGCCGTGGAAGCCGGTGACATCTGGCGCATGTGCCAGACCAAGGATGCGCCGATCCAGGACTGGGTGAAGCTGGCCGTCGAACGCGCCCGCCTGAGCAGCACTCCGGCCGTGTTCTGGCTGGACGCTGCCCGTGCCCACGATGCGCAGGTCATCGCCAAGGTTGAGACCTATCTGAAGAACCACGACACCGCCGGCCTGGATATCCGCATCCTGCCGCCGGTGGAAGCCACCGCGTTCTCGCTGGACCGCATCCGCAAGGGTGAGGACACCATCTCGGTGACCGGCAACGTGCTGCGCGACTACCTGACCGACCTGTTCCCGATCATGGAGCTGGGCACCAGCGCCAAGATGCTGTCGATCGTGCCGCTGATGGCCGGTGGCGGCCTGTTCGAGACCGGCGCCGGCGGCTCGGCGCCGAAGCACGTGCAGCAGTTCGTCGAAGAGGACTACCTGCGCTGGGATTCGCTGGGTGAATTCCTGGCGCTGGCCGCGTCGTTGGAACACCTGGGCAACCGTTACGACAACGCCGCCGCCCGCGTGCTGGCCAAGGCCCTGGACGAGGCCAACGGCCAGTTCCTGGACAACGACAAGTCGCCGTCGCGCAAGCTGGGTGGCATCGACAATCGCGGCAGCCACTTCTACATCGCGCTGTACTGGGCCCAGGCCCTGGCCGCGCAGAATGAAGATGCCGCGCTGAAGGCACGCTTCGCCCCGCTGGCCAAGGCGCTGACCGACAACGAGCAGAAGATCGTCGACGAGCTGATCGCCGTGCAGGGCAAGACCGTGGATATCGGCGGCTACTACCGCCCGGACGTGGCCAAGGCCAGCAAGGCGATGCGCCCGAGCGCGACCTTCAATGCCGCACTGGAGCAGCTGCGCGGCTGATCCATCGCCGTCCCGTTGCGACCCCGGAACCCGCGCTTCGGCGCGGGTTTCTTTTTGCGTGGCCGGCCGCGTCCGATCTTCGGCCAGAACCGTGAAATCCGTCGGCTGTCGTAACGCCGTCAAGAGGGCATGAAACTTGCCCACGATGGTTGTCGCAGAACGGAACGGGCTGCGTTCGCGATCACTTCCAATCTGAGCAATCGATCACGACGGTCGCCGCAGGCGATGCCCTAGCCTTGGCGACGCGAGGCCACCGGGGAGGTGGTCGCACGGGGAACACCGATGGCACGCGTGCTGGTAGTGGGAACCGACATCCAGGGCGAGCAGGCCCTGCTGCAACGGTTGCGCCTGGCCTCTGCACTGCCCGATGGGCAGGTGCGGCGCAGCCAGGACCTGGACGACTGCGACCTGCTGGTCATCCGTGATACCCCGGCGCTGCGCAATGCGGCCCAGCGCATGCGCCAGCAACGCCCGCGACTGCAGTGCTGGATCGAGGACCTGGGAGGCCAGCTGCGTGATGGCGATGGCCATCAGGACGTACTGGATGACGGTGCCATCGCCCGCGCCTTGCGCGGCATGCAGGTGGCCGTGGAGCCCCTGGCCATGCACGCACCCGCTCCGATCCGCCTGGCCGATGGTGCGCACGCCATCACCCGACTGCTGCGCGAACGGCTGCCGCTGCGCCAGGGCCAGGCCCTGTTGAGTGATGCGGGCGAGCCGTTGCTGCTGATGGATCTGGAGCATGACCAGGCGGTGCTGCTGCAGGAGCCTTCCGCCGCACTGGTAGAGCGCCTGGCCGACGCCTTCGAGCGACTGCAGCTGGATGCGCTGACACCGGCACGACTGCAGGCGTTGGCCGGCGACCGTGCACGCCAGCCACTGCGGCCGTTGCTGTGGCAGTGGGCGCAGCGCAGTCGTCACTGGCAGGCGCTGGACGAGCGCCTGCGCGGTGCTTCGGTGAAGCTGCTGCGCTGGCCCGATTTCCGCGTGCTGGGCCACGATCACGATGGCTTCCGCCTGTGCTCGCTGCTGCTCAAGCGGGCCTGCACCGTGGACGAGTGCGCGGAGCTGCTGGAACTGCCGGCGGCGGCGGTGCGCGACTTCATCCATGCCGCCTATCTGTGTGGCTATGCGCAGCTGCAGGCTGCACCGACGTCGTCGGTAGCGACGGCGCGCAGCGTGGGTGCCGATCACGGCCTGCTCGCCCGCCTGTGGCGGCACCTGCGCGGGAGCGAGCGCAATGCGTGAGCACAAGGTGGTGGTGCTGGGCGGGATGGGCAGTGGCAAGTCGACCCTGGTGCGCAGCATCGCGGCCGGCGCGGTGATCGATACGGATGTGGCCAACAGTGATCGCCTTGGCGCCGACAAGGCCTCCACCACCGTCGCGCTGGACTACGCCGACATCGACCTGCCCAACGGCGAACGGCTGCGCCTGTACGGCACCCCGGGCCAGCAGCGCTTCGACTTCCTGTGGCCGATCCTGCTGCAGGGTGCGCGCGGTGCGGTGTTGCTGCTGGATGCGCGTCGCGCCGGCATGGCCGCCGAGCTGGAGGACTACCTGCAGGTGCTGCGGCCGTTCGCATCGGCGCTGGCGCTGGTGGTGGCGGTCACCCATCTCGATCAGGCGCCCCATGCCGCGCTGGATGACTGGGCCACGCGTGCCTGCCTCGATGGCCAGCCATTGCCGCTGCTGGCGGTGGATGCCCGTGACCGCGAGCAGGGACTGCTGCTGATGGATGTGTTGATGGGCGAAATGGAAGCGCATGCACTGGTGGCCGCGCATGGCTGACGGGCAGGTGGCGGTCCTGCCCGATGCCGGTCAGCGCGAGCGCCTGCAGCCCCTGCTGCACGACCTGCAGCAGCGGGTCGAAGGTGTGCGCACGGTCGTGCTGGCCAGCGTGGATGGTTTCGCGCTGGTCAGCGCCGGTGCTGACGGTCGCGGCGAACGGTTGGCGGCGATGATCAGCGCGATGCTGGCGCTGGCCGCGGCGGTGGGGCGCGAGCTGGTGCTGGGCGATCTGCAGACGCTGATGCTGGAAGCCGCGGGGGGCAAGGTGCTGATGCTGGCGATCCAGGCCGAAGGGCGCGCGCCGCTGCTGCTGATGGCAGCCTGCGACCAGCGCAGCGTGATCGGCCAGGTGCTGTGGCAGAGCAGGGAATGTGGCCAGGCGATCCTGGCCGAACTCAGCGGATCGTGAGCCCGGCCGCAGGGGAACAAGGGGCTCGAACCAACACTGACAAGGGGATACGACGTGGCTGGATTGACTGAATCGTTGAACGCACTGATGGGCATCGATGGCGCACAGGCGGTGGCGCTGGTCGATTATGAAAGCGGCATGCTGCTGGGCGAAGCCGGTGCCGGCATGGACATGGAAGTGGCCGCGGCCGGCAACACAGAAGTGATCCGCGCCAAGATGAAGACTGCCGCGTCGCTGAACCTCAACGACACCATCGAGGACATCCTGATCTCGCTGGGCAAGGCGTACCACATCATGCGTCCGGTGGCGAAGAAGAAGGGGCTGTTCTTCTACATCGTGCTGGACCGCACCAAGTCCAACCTGGCACTGGCGCGGCGCAAGGTGCAGGACGTGGAGGCCGAACTGGCGATCTGAGCCGGTAGTGCCGGCCGCTGGCCGGCAACTGCGTCGATCCACCGGCGGTCCAGGGGCTGCCGGCCAGCGGCCGGCACTACCTGCGCGCTCGACGGCGCCACACACGCCAGCGTATGGTGAAGCCGGTCCTCTCCGGTGAGCCCTGCATGTCCGAGCCTGACATCGCCGCCGAGCTGGCGTCGCGCATCGCGGGCGCCATCCGTGATGGTTTCGAGCAGTATCACGCCCGCTTCGCGGCGATCACCGCGCGTGCGCGGCAGCGCTTCGAGCAGCGCGACTGGGCCGGCGCCCGCCAGGATGCCGTCGAGCGCATCGCCCTGTACGACCTGTGCATCGCCGAGCAGATGGATGCCCTGCGTCGCCTCGCCGGTGAGGCGATCGGCGCGCGCGCGCTGTGGCTGCAGGTGCACGCGCGCTACAGCGCCCTGCTGCAGGAGCTGATCGATGCCGAGCTGTACAAGACCTTCTACAACACCTTGTCGCGGCGCCTGTTCGCCACCCGTGGCGTGGATCCGGCGCTGGAGTTCATCGCCTTCGACGTTGAACCTTCCGATGCCATCACCCATCCGGTCGCAAGGCATACCTATGCGGTCTCGCCCACGCGGCCGGTGGAGGCGCTGCAGCGGGTGCTGGCCGACTACCGCTTCGACATTCCCTATGCCCACCAGCTGCGCTGCGCGGCGGCGATCGCGGTGCGCCTGCAGGACGATCTGGCCCATTGGGGTGACACGCCGGTACGCAGCATCGAGCTGCTCGACACCGTGTTCTATCGCGAGCGCCGCGCCTATCTGGTCGGCCGCGTGTTCGGCGAGCATCGCTTCTCGCCGTGCGTGATCGCCCTGGTCAACGATGAGCGCGGGCTGCGCGCCGATGCCGTGCTGACCCGGCGCCGCGATGTCGCCCACCTGTTCGGCGTGTCGCGCAGCTACTTCCAGGCCGACCTTGCCACGGTGGGGGATGCGGTGGTGTTCCTGCGCAGCCTGTTGCCGGGCAAGCCGATCGACGAGATCTACACCGTGCTGGGCCGCGCCAAGCAGGGCAAGACCGAGCGCTACCGCACCTTCTTCCGCCACTTCAACGAGCATCCGCAGGAGCGGCTGGTGCCTGCCGAAGGCACGCCGGGCATGGTCATGGCGGTGTTCACCCTGCCCAGCTATCCGCTGGTGT
Source organism: Stenotrophomonas sp. GD04024 (assembly GCF_029837545.1). Classification (NCBI taxonomy): domain Bacteria; kingdom Pseudomonadati; phylum Pseudomonadota; class Gammaproteobacteria; order Lysobacterales; family Lysobacteraceae; genus Stenotrophomonas; species Stenotrophomonas sp. GD04024. The sequence continues at coordinate 10,020 of NZ_JAOEDV010000031.1, forward strand.
TCAAGCTGATCCGCGACCGCTTTGCCTGGCCCAAGGCAATGTCGCGGCAGCAGGTGGAAGAGAAGTACGCGCTGGTGTTCAACCTTGACCGTGTCGGCCGCCTGCTTGACGCACAGCCGTATCGCCATCTGCGCTTCCCGCGTGACCGCTTCGCGCCGGCGCTGCTGGACGAGCTGCTGCAGCAGTGCGCACAGAGCGTTCGCGTCGATGGAGACCAGGTGGAAGTTGCACTGTGTTACGTGCAGCGTCGCTTCCGTCCGTTGAATCTGTACCTGCGCGAGCAGGGTGGGGAGGCGGTGCGCGCGGCAGCGCTCGACTATGCGCAGGCCATCACCGACATGGCGCGCAACAACATTTTTCCCGGTGACATGCTGCCGAAGAACTTCGGTGTGTCGCGGCATGGCCGCGCCGTGTTCTACGATTATGACGAACTGTGCCTGGTCAGCGACTGCGTGTTCCGCGCCTGGCCGCAGCCGCGCAGCCCGGAAGAGGCAATGGCCGATGAGCCGTGGTTCCATGTAGGCCCACGAGATGTTTTCCCCGAACGCTTCGGCCCGTTCATGGGCCTGCCGGCCGGTGAACTGGCCGCGGTGCGCGAGCATTTCCGGCACCTGTTCGATCCGCAGTGGTGGCAGCAGTTGCAGGAGCGGTTCGCGCGTGGTGACTATCCCGATACCCCTCCTTACGCGGGCGTCCATCGGCTGGCGTGAATGGGCTGCCGTGGCGGCGCCGACTGGGGTACGCTCGGCACTCATCACCAAGGATCCGGCAATGATGCGTTCCCCCCTGTTTCTCGCCCTCGCGCTGGCCGTAGGCTGCGGCGCCCCCTTGCTGGCCGGCGATGCCAGTGCACAGACCGCACGCGCCGTGCGCGCCACGGCGGAAATGAGCATGGTGCTTTCCGGCCATGTCGAGATCACCGCCGATGGTTCGGTCAGCACGCTGGTACTGGACCAGAAGTCGATGCTGTCTCCGAGCATCGCGTCCTTCGTCGAGGGCACCATTGCTGGTTGGCGCTTCGAGCCGACGCTGCGTGATGGCAAGGCGGTGGCGACGCGTGCTCCCATGCGCGTGCGCCTGCGCGGCAAGTCGATGGCAGATGGCGGTTACGAAGTCAGCATGACCAGCGTCAACTTCAGCGAATACGATCCGAAGGCGACCGACTCGGTGACTGACCGGCGCATGACGCCGCCGCGTTACCCGGAAGAGGTCTATCGGAACGGTGGCCAGGGCGAGGTGGTGCTGATGGTCAAGGTGGCCCGCGACGGTACGGTGGCCGATGTCGTTGCCGAGCAGGTCAACATGGCCGTGATCGGGCCCGAGCGAACCCTGGCCAAGATGCGCGACAGCCTGGCCAAGGCCAGTGTCAGCAGCGCCCGCAAATGGACCTTCACCCCGCCGACCACCGGCGAGGACAGCACCCGGGACAGCTGGACGGTACGCGTGCCGGTGAACTTCGCCCTGAACAATGATCGCAATGCCGGGCCGGAGCGTCTGGGGCGCTGGCGCGTCTTCATTCCGGGGCCGCGGCAGGCCGTGCCGTGGCGCAGGGCGGACCCGATCGAGCAGGCCGGCACTGACCTGCTGCAGGAGGGCGGCGTCTACATGGTGGATGGCGCCAGGCGCGGCGTGCGCCTGCTGACCCCGCTGGAACAGGGCTGAGGGTGGTGGCGGGGCCGGCCAGGCCGGCTCCGCATCAGTCGGCGTAGGGGTAGACCACTACCCGGTTGCGGCCCTGCTCCTTGGCCATGTACAGCGCCTTGTCGGCCAGCCGCAACGCCTGCTCGGCATCGACATGGAAGCTCGGGAAGTGGGCCACGCCCAGCGACACGGTGATGGTGCCCACCGGCTCGAACGGGTGGTCGGCGATATGCTGGCGCAGGCGTTCGCCGGCCTGGCGTGCCGGCTCGGCGTTGATGCCCGGCAACAGCAGCAGGAATTCCTCGCCGCCGGCGCGGCAGAGGATGTCGCTGTCGCGCGAATAGCGGCGCATCTGATCGGCGATATGGACGATGGCGGCGTCGCCGACGTCGTGGCCGTGGGCATCGTTGATCGATTTGAAGCGATCGATGTCCAACGCCAGGATCGCGAACGGGATGCCCTGCACCTGCAGCGCATCCAGGGCCTGCTGCAGGCCACGACGGTTGAGCAGGCCGGTCAGCGGGTCGGTGCGGCTGGCCCGGTTGAGCGTGCCGATCCGGTCCTGCAGTGCGTTGAAGCTGTGCAGCACCGCGTGTTTCAGCTGTGCGACCTCGAAGTACCAGGCGCGGATGCCGTTGACGTGGTTGATCGCATTACCGGTATCCTCGCCGCCCTGCACGTTGCGCGCCAGCTGCCACAGCGGCATCGAAATGCGGCGGGCGAACCACCAGGTGACCAGCAGCGACAGCAGGCCGAGCGGAATCGCGTTCCAGATTACTGCGGTCATCAACCGTGACAGCGGCTGCAGGGTGGCCTCGGTCGGACGCTGGGCGATGATGCCCCAGCCGGTCGCCGGAACCGGTGCATACCCGGCCAGCATCGACACGCCCAGGTTGTTGCGCACCTGCTGGGCGCCGCGCTCGCCACGCACCACCGCCTTTACCGCCGGATTGCCGACCACGTAGTCGCCGACCCGCTTGCCATCGGCGTGATAGAGCAGGCGACCATGACGGTCGACCACGTACAGGTAGGAACCGTCGCGGTAGTAGTGCTTGCCCAGCAGCGTATGCAGTGCGCTGCGCTGGCGCAGGTACAGGGTCCCGCTGACGTAGCCGCGGTACTGGCCCTGGCGGTTGAAGATCGGGTGCGACAGCGACACCAGTAGCTTGCCGGTGGCCGACTGGTACGGATCGCTGATCATCGGCTGGCGTGCCGCCAGAGCCGCGTTGTTGCCGACGCTGTGCAGCACCTCACCCTGCAGCTGCAGGGTCTGCGGCGAAGTGGCGATCACCAGGCCATCGGCATCCACCACCAGCGAGGAGTTGAAGCTGTTGGTCTGCAGTTGCAGGCGGCTGGCCTCATCCTGCGCCCGCTGCGGATCCAGATCGTCCTGGCCGAGCCGGGTGGCCGCATAGGCCAGCTCCTGCTGTGCGGCCAGCAGGAAGTTCTGGGTGGTCTCGGCCAGCTTGGTGGCATAGACACGATTGGCTTCCAGGGTATTGCCGACCAGCTGGTCGCGCTGCACCCGGTAGCTGGCCAGCAGGGTATTGGCCAGCGCGATGATGGCGCTGAGCAGGGCCAGGGCGAGGATCAGCTTGCCCAGGTTGAGGCGGGGCGAAATCAGGCGCATGCGGGGCAAACGGGGGCAGAGGGCGCTCGGCGCGGCCAGGTACCGGCGGAGGCGGGGCTGCATTATCGCCACAAAAGGGCCGGGCGCGGGTGAAGCACGCGCCCGCCAGGGGATTCACCGTTGCAGTCGCTGGCGCAGGATCTGCCGTATCTGCGCGGCGCCGTCGGCGTGCAGCGGGGCCAGCACGCCACGCGCATGCGCAGGAATATGCGCGCTGGTCGACGCATCGGCGTCGAACACGTAGTGATCGAACATCGCGCGCCAGTGCGCGCGCTGGGGTTCGGGCAGGTCGCGCACCGCCAGGATCGCCAGCATCAGTGCGTTCATCGGGGAATCCATCCAGGCCGGCACCGGGCGCCACCAGCTGTTGATCAGCACGTTGAACGCGTCCAGTCCTTCCATGTGGTGCCACCAGAGCGAAGGAATGAAGACGGCGTCGCCCGGCGCCAGCTCCGCCACCTGCGCCTGTGCCAGCGCCTCGCGGAAGCGTGGGAAGCGCTCGAAATCCGGTGCATGGAAGTCAACCAGGCTGATCGCCTGGCCGGCCGGGGTGAAATCCAGCGGGCCGACGTAAAGATTGCGCACCTGATCGGGGGCGAACAGGGTGACCCGGCGGCGCCCCGCAGCCACGCAGGCAAGATTGTCCGGTACATCCTGGTGGGCGGCGATGCGCGAGCGGTTGCCGATCCAGATGCTGGTCAGCGGGTCGGCCATGCCCAGATGCAGCGGATTCGCTTCGGCCAGGCCGGGCAGGAAGCTGTCCAGCGTGGTCGAGGCGACGTAGATCGACGGCGGCGACGGGTCGCGTGCGTACTTCAGCAGCGTGGCCAGCACGACCTTCAGCGGCACCTGTTCGCGGCGGAAGTTGAAGCCGCTCATGTCCTCGTTGTAGAACAACCGCCCCTGCGCTTCGGGCGCTGCAGTGGTGGCAGTCACCGGCATCCGGCCGGGATCGAAGCTGGCCAGATGGGCGACTGCAGCGGCATCGGAGGTGCGTGCGGCGGCCGCCAGCGGCCAATGCGAGACCAGCCCGCGGATCACCTTCGGCGTGGTCCATCCCGGCAGCTGCTGGTGCAGCTGTGCAGGGTCCAGGCCATGTATTTCATCGATGGGGCGGAGAGGCTGCAGCATGCGCGGATGTCCGGTGGGGTGTGTGGAGCCGGGCCTGCGCCCGGCTCCACGATACCGTGGCCGGTCAGAACTTGTAGCGCACGCCGAACATGTAGCGTGGGCCGGTCTGGGTGGCGTAGCGCAGCATGTTGGTATGGCGCGAGTACGTGCGCATGGTTTCGTCGGTGAGGTTGATCGCTTCCAGGCTCAGGGTCAGCTGTTCGCTCACCGCGTAGCTGATGTTCAGATCGAGCTGGCCGTAGGCGGCGGTGTAGTTCGGATTGGGACCCTGGCCGCCGATGCCGTTGAGGAACTTGTCGCGCCAGTTGTACGCCGCACGGATCTGCCAGGCGTTCTTGTCATAGAAGGCGACAACGTTGGCCGAGTCGCTCAGGCCGATCATCGGGTACTGGTCACCCAGGCTCAGGTTGTTGAAGGTCAGCCCCGACTTCACCTTGGTGTAGTTGGCCGCGACGCCGAAGCCGGACTGGCCGAACAGGTGCTGTACCGCCACTTCCCAGCCATCGAGATGGTCCGAGTGCTGGTTGGCGGGCACGGTGACGTCGAAGCCGGCGATCGGATCTCCCGGCAGGCCGGTGATGGTGCCGGTCTTCTGCCCCGCTGAATTGGTGCCGGTGTAGGTCACGCCCGGATCGCCGGCATGGTTGGTGAAGATGTAGTCGCGGATGCAGGGCATGTCGGTGGTGCCGCAGCCGGAGGCCAGTGCTTCGTTCCAGTACGCACCTCCCACCGGGGTGTGCAGCGTGCCGGTGTTCTCGCGCACGATGGTGTCGCTGATGAAGTTCTTGATGTTCTTGCGGAAGAAGCCGACCGAGGCATAGCTGGCCTCGCCGTAGTACCACTCCAGCGACAGGTCGAAGTTGTCCGAGATCAGCGGCTCCAGCCCCGGGTTGCCACGACTGGCGGTGCCGCCCTGGGTGCGCACGATGTCGGCCAGCGACTGGCCGCTCTGGATCTGGGTCCAGCTGGGGCGGCCCAGCGTGCGGCTGTAGCTGCCGCGCAGCGCCAGCGATTCGCTCAGGTCCAGCTTCAGGTCGACGTTGGGCAGCATGTAGTCGTACTTGCCACGGCCACCGATGAAACTGCTGTCGGCCGCGTAGACGATGTTCAGCTCGTTGGCCGAGCCCCAGCTGATGCCGGTGGGTACGCGAACCATCGCGTTGGATTCCACTTCGGTGCGCTCGTAGCGCACGCCGGCGGCCACGTGCAGCGGCATCGACCAGTCGAAGCTGGTGCGGTACTGCAGGTAGGCGCTGCGGGTCTTCTCGGTGGTGCGGATGTCCTCTGAATACTGGCTGGGCGCGTAGTAGCAGCTGGGGCAGGCAGGATCGGAGGCGCTGCCGACCTGCGCAGCACGATCGATCAGGCGGTCGAAGTCGAAGACCAGGAACTGGCCGGTCAGGCGCGGATCGCTGTGGCCGGAGAACGCCTTGAAGTACTTGGCCATGTTGTCCGCATACCAGATGTCATCGGCGTAGTCGGACGGTGTTCCCAGGCCACCCCAGGTATTGCGCTGCATGATCGCCGACGCCGAACGATTCTCCACCTGGGCGTGGCCGATGCCGAAGTCCAGCGCCGAGTAGTCGGCAAAGCGGAACGTACCGCGACCCTGGTACTGCTGCACTTTGGACTTGTTGTAGCTGTTCTGGAACACCGAACCGGTCACCAGCGCATCGGACGCCTGCACGCCGCCGGGCGGCAGCGCGATGTTGATGATCGGCAGGTCGCCGCTGTAGTCCACCGTGGTCTTGCCACGCACGAAGGCGGCCACGCCCAGCACGCCGGCCGAGCCATACGGACTGTCCGGCTTCGATTCGGCGGTGGAGTTGTGGGCATCGAACGAGAGGTCCAGCGCGTCGTTCACTTCCCAGTCCACGTTGAAGCCCAGCGAGTGCATGCCGGTCCTGGTGGCCAGCTTGGCGCCGCCCATCGACACGTCCGAATTGGTCATGTCCTCGCTGTAGATGATCGGTGCGGCCACCGGCCCGTTGGTCCAGGTGCTGTCGCCCGGTCCGTAGTTGAACCACACGGACAGTTCACTGCGTTGCTGCTGCACCTTGTTCTCGACATAGGTGTAGTCCAGCGTGGTCGTCACGTTGTCGGCCGGCTTCCACTGGAACGTGGCCTGCGCATTGGTGCGCTGGCGCTGCACGCCGTTGACGTTGTACGCGGTGTTCTGCGGGCGTGCGTACACATCGTTCGGCCCGGGCCGGTTGGTGATGCGATCGGCATAGCCCTGGCCCGGCTGCGGCAGCGCGCGCCAGTCGGTGGTGTTGTTGCCGTACAGCGTCGCCCAGCCTTCGGCCACCGTGGCCTGGTTGAAGCCCGAATCGCGTTCCTGATGGCTGGCACTGAGGGTCACGCCGAAGCGGTCATCGGCGTAGCGCTGGCTGAAGATGCCCGACAGCTCGCCGGTGATGTTCGAGCCCTGCAGCGTGCGCGGCAGGTTGTCGTTGGACGAATCATTGACCGCCTTCAGGCCCAGGCTGATCACCGGCTCCGATTCCAGCGGGCGCATCGTCCTGATGTTGATGGTGGCGCCGATACCGCCAGCCGGGTTGTCGGCACGGCTGGTCTTGTACACCTCCACCGCCGAAACCGATTCGGAGGCAAGGTTGGCGAAATCGAACGAGCGCGAGCCATTCAGGCCGCCACCACCGTTGCCAAGGTTGGAGGCGGGCATCTGGCGACCGTTCAACAACACCAGGTTGTAGTCCGGGCCGATGCCGCGCACGGTCACCTTGGAGCCTTCGCCGCTGGAGGTACGGTCGATCGACACGCCGCTGATGCGCTGCAGCGATTCGGCCAGGTTGGTATCCGGGAATTTGCCGATGTCCTCGGCGACGATGCCATCGACCACGCCCTGGCTGTCGCGCTTGAGGTTCATTGAAGACTGCAGGCTGCCCCGGATACCGGTGACCTGCACGGTATCCAGCGTGGCCGGATCGGCCGGGCCGGCGGCGGGTGCGTCCTGTGCCCAGGCCGGTGCAGCCAGCGCTGCGAGCAGCGCGGAAGTGAGCATCGTCTTGCGAGGTACTGCCCTGTACGTCTTCATGCAAGCTCCCTCCCCAGGGAATCCGGTGGTGTCGTTGCGTTGTTCTGATCGCGGTTACTGCACGTGGCCGGATTGGAGCGACGGTTGACAGCGTTGTCAACAAACTGCCATCAAGTGCGCCTGACCAGCGGCCGTGCAGGTCGGGATGTAACCGTTGCCAGGAAGCCGCTCGCATCTGCGAATTGCCTTTATTGAAGGCGTTTTCAGCGGTTTTTCAGGGATGACAGCGCTGCCAATCCGGATGCGGAGAAGCGTTGTGCGGTGCAGAACGAAACTGCGCGGATGACGCTGCGGGGGCGTGCCGGGGAGGCTGTGCGGCGCGTTGACAGCGCTGGACAATCCAGTTGGCCTTCGCGTGCCGCGCATGACCGATGGATGGCTTGAAACACTGACCGGGAGGACAGGCTTTGGACACAGCAACGACCGTCAGCGGACAACACGTGCAGGGCAATACCCGCGCGTTGGCCGTGGTGACCGCGATCTTCTTCATGTGGGGCTTTCTCACCTGCCTCAACGACATCCTCATTCCCCACCTGAAGGCCGCCTTCGCGCTCACCTGGGTGCAGGCGATGCTGATCCAGTTCACCTTCTTCGGCGCGTACTTCCTGATGTCACTGCCGGCCGGACGGCTGGTCGCGGCGCTTGGCTACAAGCGCGGCATCGTCGCCGGCCTGGCCATCGCCTGCGTGGGTGCGCTGATGTTCTGGCCGGCCGCTGCCGCGCACGTGTACGGCCTGTTCCTGGCGGCGCTGTTCGTGCTGGCCACCGCCATCACCGTGCTGCAGGTGGCGGCCAATCCCTATGTCGCGCTGCTCGGTGACGAGCGCACCAGCTCCAGCCGGCTGACCCTGGCGCAGGCGATGAACTCGCTGGGCACCACGCTGGCGCCGCTGTTCGGCGGCCTGCTGATCCTCTCGGCGAAGCCACGCAGCGAGGATGAGCTGGCCCTGCTGCCGCAGGCCGAAGCACTGGCCTATCGCGCGGCCGAAGCGCAGTCGGTGCAGCTGCCGTACTTCGGCCTGGCAGTGGCGCTGTTCCTGCTGGCCGTCGCGATCTGGATGTTCCGCCTGCCCACCATTCCGGGCGTGGAGGGGCGCGCCAGCAGCGAAGGCCGCGTGTGGGACGTGCTGCGCCATCGCCACGTGCGCCTGGGCGTGCTGGCCATCTTCTGCTACGTCGGGGCCGAGGTGTCCATCGGCAGCGTGCTGGTCAATTTCCTGTCCTCGCCGGGCATCGGCCAGGGCCTGACCGAGCAGGAAGCCACCGGCTATGTTTCGCTGTACTGGGGCGGCGCGCTGGCCGGCCGCCTGGTGGGGGCGGCGCTGCTGGCACGGCTGGACGCGCGCCATCTGCTGGGCCTGTTCGCGGTGGCGGTGATGATCCTGCTGGGCATCACGGTCACCGCAAGCGGCGGCCTGGCCAAGTGGGCCGTAGTCAGCATCGGCCTGTTCAACTCCATCATGTTCCCGACCATCTTCGCCCTGGCCATCGCCCGCCTTGGTGCACTCACCGGAAAGGCGTCCAGCCTGCTGGTGATGGCCATCGTCGGTGGCGCGGTGATTCCGCTGGCAATGGGCTGGCTGGCCGACCGCCATGGCCTGCAGCTGTCCTTCCTGCTGCCGGTGCTGTGCTACGTCTACATCGCCTTCTATGCGTGGAAGGGCTCACGGCTGCCAGCGCCATGAGTCCGGTTCCGCCGCCGTCAACGCCGCCGGGGCGCTGCGGTCGACTCGCGATCCAGCACCGCATGCCCGACCGTGATCATGCGTCCTGCGGTCTCGGTGCGGATGTGCTCGATCAACTGCTCGGTCGCCAGCCGGCCCATGTGCGCGGTCGGCTGGCGCACCGTGGTCAGCGCCGGATAGATGTGCCCGGCGATCGGGGTATCGTCGAAGCCGCATACCGACAGATCGCGCGGGACACGCAGGCCACGCTCGCCGGCCACGCGGTATACCGCCGCTGCCATGTCGTCGTTGGCCGCGAAGATTGCCGTTGGCGGATCGTCCAGGTCCAGCAGGATGTTGGCGGCATCCACGCCCGATTCAAACGAGAACTGGCCGTTGACCACCAGCTGCGGGTCGTAGGCGATACCGGCGCCGCGCAGCGCCTGGCGGTATCCGGCGTGGCGCCACTGGCAGGCACCGTGTGCGCGGGGCCCCTTGATGTGTCCGATGCGGCGATGGCCCTGCGCGACCAGGTGGCCGATCAGTTCGACCACCGCGGTGGTCTCGTCCATGCGCACGCCGATGCGGCCTTCCGGGTGGCGTGGCGCGATGCAGGCGAAGGGAATGTCCTGCTCTTCCAGCCAGGACAGCACCACCTCATCGTCGGTCAGTGGTGGAATCAGCACCACGCCGTCCGGGCGCGAGTTCTCGAACAGCGCGGCCAGGTCGGGCAGGGTGCGGCGGCCGGTACCGACCGGCCCCAGGATCAGGTTGTAGTGCTGCGCATGGCAGGCTTCCAGCATGCCGCTCTGGATTTCCATCAGGTAGTTGCGCGAAGGATTGTTGTAGACCAGCGCCAGTGCATACGAGCGCTGGCCGGCCAGGCTGCGCGCCGACAGGTTGGGCTTGTAGCCCAGCCGCGCCACTGCCGCCAGCACGCGTTCGCGCGTCTGCTCGCGCACGTTCGGCTCGTGGTTGAGTACGCGGGACACGGTCTTGATCGAAACCCCGGCGACGGCGGCGACATCCTCGATTCGACTGCGCATGGTGCGATGGATCCTCCTGGAAGGCGGCGGGCACGCGGCGATGGTAGAGCGTGCCCGCCGGGTCGATGTTGCCGAAGCAGGCGGATGTTGCCACGACAGGAGGCCCGCTGGCACGTCCGGATTCCTTGTCGCGATGCAGCACCCGGGCGTGACTGTGGTGCGCCACCAACGCGCCGGAGCCCGTCGTTGCGCGGCCATCACCGCATTGCGCGCGAACAACGATTGACAGCACGTGAGCGGACTTATATGACAGCGCTGTCAGGAGCGGTGCGCAGGCACCCATGCCGGCGTGCCATCGCCGCCGCGCACGCCAGGAACTTCATCCACGGAGGTAGAGCCCAGTGAATCGCCCCACCCAGACCCTTCTTGCCAGCTGCCTGCTGGCCGCGCTTGCGGCACCGGCCGGTGCCGCACAGGCCGAGGGCGAACGCCTGCAGGACTGGCCGCGCGTGCACAGCGCGATCGCCACCGACGCAGGCATCGAACGCCGCGTGCAGCAGATCCTTTCGCAGATGACGCTGGCGCAGAAGATCGGGCAGATGACCCAGGCCGAGATCAAGACGATCACGCCGGAACAGGTGCGCCAGTACTACATCGGCTCGGTGCTCAACGGCGGCGGCTCCTGGCCGGGCATGGACAAGCACGCCAGCGTGCAGGACTGGCTGAAACTGGCCGATGCCTACCACGCGGCTTCATTGGCGACCGATGCGAAGACGCCGGTGCCGGTGATCTGGGGTACCGACGCGGTGCATGGCCACAACAATGTGCTGGGTGCCACGCTGTTCCCGCACAACATCGGCCTGGGCGCGGCCGGTGATGCCGAACTGATCGAGCGCATCGGCGAGGCGACTGCACGCTCGGTGCGTGCCACCGGCATCGGTTGGGTGTTCGCGCCCACCCTGGCTGTGGCCCACGACCCGCGCTGGGGCCGCACCTACGAAAGCTATTCGTCCGACCCGGCGGTGATCCGCAGCTTCGCCCACGCTTACGTCAAGGGCGCGCAGGGCGCCTTCAAGAATGACGGCAACGTGGTCACCACCGCCAAGCACTACCTGGGCGATGGCGCTACCGACAACGGCCGTGACCAGGGTGAGGCGCTGGTCGACAAGGCCACCATGATCAACGTCCACGCGCAGGGCTATTACGGCGCGCTGGCTGAAGGTGCGCAGACCGTGATGGCCTCGTTCAACAGCTGGAACGACCGCGCGGGTGGTGTCGACTACGGCAAGATGCACGGCAGCAAGGCACTGCTGACCGATGCGCTGAAAGACAGGATGGGTTTCGACGGCTTCGTCGTCTCCGACTGGAACGGCATCGCCCAGGTGCCGGGCTGCCGCAACGACAGCTGCGCGCAGGCCATCAACGCCGGCATCGACATGGTGATGGTGCCTGATGACTGGAAGGCCTTCATCGATAACACCACCGCGCAGGTGCAGAAGGGAGAGATCCCGATGGCGCGCATCGACGATGCGGTGACGCGCATCCTGCGGGTGAAGCTGCGCGCCGGGCTGTTCGAACACAAGCCGTCCGACAGCCGCTACGCAGGTGATGCCAGCGCCGTACAACACCGCGAGCTTGCGCGCCGTGCGGTGCGCGAATCACTGGTGCTGCTGAAGAACGAAGGCAAGGTACTGCCGCTGCGCCGCGACGCGCGCGTGCTGGTGGTGGGCAAGGGCGCCGACGACATCGGCGACCAGTCCGGCGGCTGGTCGCTGACCTGGCAGGGCACCGAGAATAGCAACGCCGACTTCCCCAACGCCGATTCGGTGCTGGGTGCGTTGCGGGCCGAACTGGGCGCGGACAAGGTCAGCTTCAGCGCCGACGGCCAGGGCATCGACCCGAACACCTTCGATGTGGTGCTGGCGGTGATCGGGGAAACGCCGTATGCGGAAACCAACGGTGACATCCTTGCTTCGGACACGGTCAGCCACAGCCGCGCCTACCCGCAGGACCTGGCCGTGCTGAAGGCCGCCGCAGCGAGCGGCAAGCCGGTGGTGACGGTCTACCTGTCCGGTCGGCCGATGTACACCAACGACCTGCTCAACCTGTCCAGTGCGTTCGTTGCGGCCTGGCTGCCGGGCACCGAAGGCAAGGGCGTCACCGATGTGCTGGTGGCCGGCAAGGGTGGCAAGCCCGCGCACGACTTCCGCGGCCGCCTCAGCTTCCCGTGGCCGGGCGTGCCATGCCCGGCGCCGATCGACCGGCCCGATGCGAAGAAGCCGTCGTTGTTCGCGCTGGGCTATGGCCTCAGCTACGCCAAGGGCGGCAAGGTCGCGCGGCTGGACGAAGCCAACCCGGACAGCTGCGGCGAAGTGACGGTGCTGCCGATCTTCAACCGCGCCGACACGCCGCCGTTCGCGCTGCACGTGGCCGCCGCTGGCGCAACGCAACCGCTGGGCAATGATCTGAATGCCACGCTGCGCTGGCCGGCTGCCAAGCCGGTGGTGCAGGTGCGCACCGTGCAGGTAAACACCCAGCAGGACGCCAAGGAAGTGACCTGGCTGGCCCCCGCGCAACTGATCGCACGCAGCACCTCGCGCCGCAACCTGGGCGCACTGGCGCGCAGCGACGGCGCGCTGCAGTTCGACGTGCAGCTGGTGAAGCGCCCGGCCTCGCCGGTGAAGGTGACGATGCAGTGCGGCAGTGGCTGCGAGGGCGGGGTGGATATCGCCCCGTTGCTGGGCAAGCTCTCGCCCGGCCAGAAGCAGACGGTGACCGTGCCGCTGGCGTGCTTTGCCAAGCAGGGCGTGGCATTGGGCGCGGTGGAAGCCCCGTTCGTGGTGACTGCCGACACGCCGTTCGCCGCGGCCTTCACCCAGGTCAAGCTGACCGCCAATACGGCCAATGCCGAGGGAGCGGTGGCCTGCCCGTAAGCCGCGCGGCCGCGCCAGGCCACGCCCGGTGCGGCCAGTAGATCCACGCCATGCGTGGATGCTGCCTATCCCGGCGGCAAAAAAAAAAGCCCCGCAGTGCGGGGCTTTTCTCTTAGCGCTTCATGGAACCGAAGAACTCGTCGTTGGACTTGGTGTTCTTCATCTTGTCCAGCAGGAATTCCATCGCCGCCATTTCATCCATCGGATGCAGCAGCTTGCGCAGGATCCAGATCTTCTGCAGCAGTTCCGGTTCGATCAGCAGGTCTTCGCGGCGGGTGCCCGAACGGTTGATGTCGATGGCCGGGAACACGCGCTTCTCAGCGATACGACGGCTCAGGTGCACTTCGCTGTTGCCGGTGCCCTTGAACTCTTCGTAGATCACCTCGTCCATCTTCGAGCCGGTGTCGACCAGCGCGGTGGCGATGATGGTCAGGCTGCCGCCTTCTTCCACGTTGCGCGCGGCACCGAAGAAGCGCTTCGGGCGGTGCAGGGCGTTGGCGTCGACACCACCGGTCAGCACCTTGCCCGAGCTCGGCACCACGTTGTTGTAGGCGCGGGCCAGGCGGGTGATCGAGTCGAGCAGGATCACCACGTCCTTCTTGTGCTCGACCAGGCGCTTGGCACGCTCGATGACCATTTCGGCCACCTGCACGTGGCGCGCGGCCGGCTCGTCGAAGGTCGAACTGATGACTTCGCCGCGCACGGTGCGCTGCATTTCGGTCACTTCTTCCGGGCGCTCGTCGATCAGCAGCACGATCAGGTGCACGTCCGGATGGTTGGTGGTGATGGCCGTGGCGACCTGCTGCATCATCATCGTCTTGCCCGCCTTCGGCTGGGAGACGATGAGCGAGCGCTGGCCCTTGCCCTGCGGTGCCATCAGGTCGAGGATGCGGCCGGTGATGTCTTCCGACGAACCGTTGCCACGCTCCAGGGTGAAACGGCGACGCGGGAACAGGGCGGTCAGGTTCTCGAACAGCACCTTGTTCTTCGATGCTTCGATCGGCTCACCGTTGATGGTGTCGACGATGTTCAGCGCGAAGTAGCGTTCGCCATCCTTCGGGAAGCGGATGCGGCCGGAGATGTGGTCGCCGGTACGCAGGTTGAAGCGGCGGATCTGGCTGGGCGAGATGTAGGTGTCGTCCGGGCCGGCCAGATAGCTGGCTTCGGCCGCGCGCAGGAAGCCGAAGCCGTCAGGCAGGATTTCCAGCACGCCGTCGGCGGCGACGCCGTCACCGTGGCGGGTCAGCACCTTCAGCAGGGCAAAGATGACGTCCTGCTTGCGGGCGCGGGCGACGCCTTCGGAGATCTGCAGCTGCTCGGCGATTTCCAGCAGCTTCTGCGCCGGCATGCGCTTGAGGTCGCTCAGCGAGTAGACCGGGAAGCCCTCGGGCACGTTGGCATGCGGGCGCGGCACGAAGGGCTGCTGCTCGCCGCCGTCGTTGGGCATGCCATCGTCGCGGAAGCGGTTGTTGCGGTCACGGTCGCGGCGGTTGCGGAAGCGGTCGCGGCGGTTGCCCTGACCCTGTCCCTGGCCCTGCTGGCCCTGCTGGCCCTGCTGGCCGTTCTGGTTGTACGGGTTCTGGCCCTGGTTCTGGCCGCCCCCCTGGTGATTCTGCTGGCGCGGCTGGCCGGATTCGCGGCCCTCACCACCTTCGCCGCCGCCACTGCTGGCGGGGGCCTCGGCGGCGGGCGCGCTCGGCGCAGGGGCTGCCGGCGCCGGCGCTGGCGCTTCCGGCGCGGCGGCCAGCGGCAGGGTCGGCTGCGCCGGAGCGGCGCTGGTTTCGGCGGCGGCCGGAGCGGCAGCCTTGGCTACGCGGGGCTTGCGCACGCGCTTTTCGGCGGGCGCATCGGCGCTGCCGGTTTCGGAAGTGTTATCGGACAAGAGCGTTATTCCTCGCTTGAAGGTGCGAGCGCCCGGCTGGGGCGGCGAACGTTGGGAATGGGTCTGGAAGACACTGCGTCCAGAAGGTGCGGCACGCGAACGCGGCCGGATATGCCGACACTATCATCGGCCAGCGGCGCCGTGCAAGGGTCGCCGGGAACAGCATTCATCATGGGCGCGTGGCGCCCGCCGGCAGCCGCGGGCGGCGGCTGCCGGGGAACCACAGGATCAGGCCAGGGCCTTGTCCAGCAGGCCGGCCAACTGGGCCTTGCCGACCGCACCGATCTGCTCGCCGACCTTTTCGCCGTCCTTGAACACGACCAGGTACGGAATCGAACGCACGTGGTACTTGGCGGCCAGCGCACGATTGTGGTCGACGTTGACCTTGGCGATCTTGGCGCGGCCCTGGTAGGCATCGGCCAGTTCGTCCAGCGCCGGGGCGATCATCTTGCACGGGCCACACCACTCGGCCCAGAAATCGACCAGCACCGGTTCCTTGGAATTCAGCACTGCGCTATCAAAGTCGGCGTCGCCGACATGTACAACCTTGTCGCTCATCTTGGTTTCTCGTCTTGGATTGCACCCGGCCATGCCGGAGGTGGGTGAACTGGGCCATGCCCGGTGGCGCGACCCTCGTCGTTGCCTCGCGGCGCACTGCCGCGGTGCGTTCGGCGGAATGCCTGGACGCTCACGGCCGGCAGTGTACCCCTATCGCAGGGCAGGGACAGGCGCCGGCTGGAACCCAGCGTATCGTGATCGGTTCGATGCCTGGTATGTGTCGTATTTCACTGTCTTCCTGTACATGGGGCTGGCAGCGGGCGACACCAACGGCCCTGGCCAGGCCGTTCAAGTCCGGTGTGGCTGGGTGAAGGCCGGCCGTCTCTCAGTCTGTTGAGACTGCGCATTCCGGTTTGCCCGCCCGAGTGCGTTAAACTGGGGCATTGTGCGGCGCGCGGACCGGGTGGTCCCAGCCTGCCAACCCGCCGCAGGGGCCGCAGTTTGCGACGGTGCCCCTAGACGCTGAAGTGCCAGCCGCCCCACGGGCCGGCGGCCATACCAAGACGGACACATGAGCGACAAACCGCTGACCGATTTGACCTTCTCCTCCTTCGAGCTGCATCCGGCCCTGCAGGCTGGTCTTGAAGGAGCCGGATTCACCCGCTGCACGCCGATCCAGGCGCTGACCCTGCCCGTCGCGCTTCCCGGTGGTGACGTCGCCGGCCAGGCCCAGACCGGCACCGGCAAGACCCTGGCCTTCCTGGTCGCTGTCGTGAACCGCCTGCTGACCCGCCCGGCCCTGGCCGACCGCAAGCCGGAAGATCCGCGCGCGCTGATCCTGGCCCCGACCCGCGAACTGGCCATCCAGATCCACAAGGATGCGGTGAAGTTCGGTTCCGACCTCGGCCTGCGCTTCGCGCTGGTCTACGGCGGCGTGGATTACGACAAGCAGCGCGAACTGCTGCAGCAGGGCGTGGACGTGATCATCGCCACCCCGGGTCGCCTGATCGACTACGTCAAGCAGCACAAGGTGGTTTCGCTGCACGCCTGCGAGATCTGCGTGCTGGACGAAGCCGACCGCATGTTCGACCTGGGCTTCATCAAGGACATCCGTTTCCTGCTGCGCCGCATGCCCGAGCGCACCATCCGCCAGACCCTGCTGTTCAGCGCCACCCTCAGCCACCGCGTGCTGGAGCTGGCCTACGAGCACATGAACGAGCCGCAGAAGCTGGTGGTCGAAGCCGAGACCATCACCGCCGCGCGCGTGCGCCAGCGCATCTACTTCCCGGCCGACGACGAGAAGATCCCGCTGCTGCTGGGCCTGCTGTCGCGCAGCGAAGGCGCGCGCACCATGGTGTTCGTCAATACCAAGGTGTTCGTCGAGCGCGTCGCCCGTTCGCTGGAAAAGGGCGGCTACCGTGTCGGCGTGCTGTCCGGCGACGTGCCGCAGAAGAAGCGTGAGAGCCTGCTCAACCGCTTCCAGAAGGGCCAGCTGGAAATCCTGGTGGCCACTGACGTGGCCGCGCGCGGCCTGCATATCGATGGCATCAAGTACGTCTACAACTACGACCTGCCGTTCGATGCCGAAGACTACGTGCACCGCATCGGCCGTACCGCGCGCCTGGGCGAAGAGGGTGATGCGATCAGCTTCGCCTGCGAACGCTACGCCATGGGCCTGCCGGACATCGAAGCCTACATCGAGCAGAAGATTCCGTCCGAGCCGGTGACCAAGGAACTGTTGACCCCGCTGCCGCGCCCGGAACGCCCGGCCCCGGCCGCTGGCGAGGAAGGCGAAGAGAACGAGAGCGTCGGCCAGATCTTCCGTGAAGCGCGCGAAGCCCGCGCCGCCGAGGAAGAGCGTCGTGGTGGTGGCCGCAGTGGCGGCCGCTCCGGCGGTGGTCGTGGCGAGCGTCGCGACGGTGAGCGCAGCGGCGAGCGCCGTTCGCGTGGCCCGCGCAAGCCGCGCGTGGAAGGCGAGCAGGCGTCCGCCGCGCCGGTTGAAGGTGCCGAGGCCGCCGTGGCACAGGCACCGCGTCCGCCGCGCCCACCGCGTGCCGAAGGCGCACCGGAAGGGGCGGTGGAGGGCGAGCGCAAGCCGCGCAAGCGCCGTCGTCGTCGCCACGGCCGTCCGGTCGAGGGTGCCGAGGGCGCGCAGAACACCGCCGGCAATGGCGCCAGCCCGGTCACCCCGGTGCAGGTAGTGGCCAAGCCGGTGCGAACCGCCGCCGATACCGGCGATTCGTTCCTGACCCGCATCGGCCGCAAGATCCGCCGGATGCTGTCGGGCAGCTGATCGGCGCTGCCGATCAGCGGGTAGCACCCGACCGTTGGTCGGGTGGCTTTGAAAGGTAGTGCCGGCCGCTGGCCGGCAATCTACGCAGGTGCCGGCCAGCGGCCGGCACGACCGATCATGTGGCCATCTCCACGTCGTCGCGCCGCTCCTGCATAATCGGGGCATGAGTGTCCTGCGCTTCGACAATGTCAGCAAACAGTACGCCGGTGGCCACGAGGCGCTGATCGATGTCAGCTTCGAGGTCGCGCCGGGCGAGATGCTGTTCGTCACCGGCCATTCCGGTGCGGGCAAAAGCACCCTGCTCAAGTTGATCCACCTCGACGAGCGGCCCAGCCGCGGCGCGGTGGTGTTCGACGAGCGCAACCTGCTGAAGGTGCGCGGCGGCGACGTGCCGCGCCACCGTCGCGCCGTCGGTGCGGTCTACCAGGACCACCGGTTGCTGATGGATCGGTCGATCGCCGAGAACGTGGCGCTGCCGCTGATCCTGCGCGGCACCCGCCGCGGCGACATCAGCAAGCGCGTGCGCTCGGTTCTGGAACGGATGGGCCTGGGCCACCGCGAGAAGGCGCTGCCCTCGCAGCTGTCGGCCGGCGAGCAGCAGCGCGTCGGCATCGCCCGCGCCATCGTCGGCGAGCCCAAGCTGCTGGTCGCCGACGAGCCGACCGGCAACCTCGACCCGACCCTGGCGGCGGAGATCATGGCCCTGTTCGCCGAGCTGCCCTCGCGCGGCACCAGCGTGCTGGTGGTCAGCCATGACCTGCCGCTGCTGCGCCGCATGCGCAAGCGCGTGCTGATCCTCGACCACGGCCGGCTGGCGGACGACATCTCGCCGCAGGACCTGGCGGAGTAACGCATGGCGAAGAACGAAAACAGCGAAACCGCCGCCCCCTCGCGGGTGGGCGTCTGGTTCCAGCATCACGTGCACAGCGTGGTGTTCAGCCTGGGGCGCGCCTGCCGCAAGCCGTGGGCGACGCTGCTGACGGTGATGGTCATGGCGCTGGCGCTGGCCCTGCCGCTGGGGTTGTCGATCGCGCTGGACAACCTCAAGCAGTTCGCCGGCAGCGTGCAGCAGTCGCGCGATATCAATGTGTTCCTGAAAGGCAATGTAGATGGCCCCGGCGCGCTGCGCCTGGCCGGCCAGCTACGCGACCGCGACGACGTCGCCGAAGTGAATGTGCGCACGCCCGAACAGGGCCTGCAGGAACTGCGCGATGCCGGCCTGGGCGAGGCGATCGACGCGCTCAACGACAACCCGTTGCCGTCGCTGCTGGTGATCACCCCGGGCCAGGGCAAGGACGATGCGCGCCTGGCGCGCGCGCTGGAAAGCCTGCCCGAGGCCGATCTGGTGCAGCACGACGCGCTGTGGCGCCAGCGCCTGGATGCCTGGCTGGCGTTCGGGGCACGGCTGGTACAGGTGCTGTCAGTGCTGCTCGGCGCCGGCGCCGCGCTGGTGGTCGGCAACACCGTGCGCCTGGATATCCAGGCCCGCCGCGAAGAGATCGGTGTGCTGCAGTTGCTTGGTGCCAGCGACGGCTTCATCCGCCGTCCGTTCCTGTACCTGGGCGCCTGGTACGGCCTCGGTGCCGGTGCGGTGGCGCTGGCCCTGATCGCCGCCGCCGGCGCCGCACTGCGCATGCCGCTGGCCGAACTCTCGCGCAGCTACGGCAGCCCGTTCGTGCTGCATGGCCTGGACCTGCTGCATGGGGGCCTGGTCCTGCTCGGCACGCTGCTGCTGGGCTGGCTGGGGGCCTGGCTGGTCACCGGCCACTTCCTCCGCCAGACCCGTCCGACCGACACCTGAGACCGGCATGCAACCGCAAGCGCTGAAGCACCTTGATGGGCCCGCGACGCGGGTGATGGTGGTCGATGGCTCGAAGCTGGTGCGCAAGCTGATTGCCGACGTCCTGACCCGTGAGCTGCCGGGCGTGGAGGTGATCGGCTGCGACAGCATTGAGGATGCACAGCAGGCGCTGGCGCAGGGCCCGGTGGACCTGGTGACCACGTCGCTGACCCTGCGCGACGGGGATGGCCTGGCGCTGGCGCGGATGGTCCGCGACGCCGTGGGCCAGGCCTACGTGCCGGTGATCGTGGTGTCCGGTGATGCCCAGCAGCACCTGGAGCAGCGCCGCTTCACCGAATACGTCACCGACTATTTCGACAAGGCGCTGGGCCACGAGGCGCTGGCGACCTTCATCCGCGGCTACGTGCAGCCGCAGACCATTCCCGGCGCGACCATCCTCTACATCGAGGACAGCCGCGTGGTGGCCGAGGCCACCAAGCGCATGCTCGAACGCCAGCAGTTGAACGTGCTGCACGTGGTCAGCGCGGAAGAGGCGTTCACCCTGCTCACCGCCGAGTCGCTGGGCCGCAGCCGCCACCGCATCGACCTGGTGCTGACCGACGTCACCCTGAAAGGTGAACTGAGCGGCCGCGACGTGGTGCAGCGTGTGCGCGTGGACTTCGGCTACGGCAAGCGCCGCCTGCCGGTGCTGGTGATGACCGGCGACGGCAATCCCCACAACCAGACCGGGCTGCTGCAGTCCGGCGCCAACGACCTGGTGCTCAAGCCGATCGAAGAACGGCTGCTGGTTACCAAGGTGCTGTTCCAGCTGCGGCTGGCCCGATTGAACGATGGACCCCTGATTCGATGATGGATGAAGTAGCCGACACCCCGACGATCCAGCTGGAACCGAGCTGGAAGCAGCACGTCGGTGATTACCTGCTGCAACCGCAGATGCGCGAGCTGTCCAGCTTCCTGCGCCAGCGCAAGGCGAGTGGTGCCGCGGTATTCCCGCCCGGCCCGCAGATCTTCGCTGCGTTCGACGCCACGCCGTTCGAGCAGGTGAAGGTGGTCATCCTCGGCCAGGACCCGTATCACGGCCGTGGCCAGGCCCATGGCCTGAGCTTCTCGGTGCCGCCGGGCGTGCCGGTGCCGCCGTCGCTGCTGAACATCTACAAGGAGATCGAGAGCGATCTCGGTATCCCGCGTCCGGACCACGGCTGCCTGATCCCGTGGGCGCAGCGCGGCGTGTTGCTGCTCAATGCGGTGCTGACGGTGGAAGAGGGCAAGGCCGGCGCGCACCAGGGGCGGGGCTGGGAAGGCTTCACCGATCACGTGGTGGACGTGCTCAACCGCGAACGCGAAGGCCTGGTGTTCATGCTCTGGGGCGCCTATGCGCAGCAGAAGGGCAAGGTCATCGACACCCGCCGCCATCGCGTGCTGAAGTCGCCGCATCCGTCGCCGTTGTCGGCCCACCGCGGCTTCCTCGGCTGCCGGCATTTTTCGATGGCCAACGAGTACCTGCAGCGCCGCGGCCAGGCCCCGATCGACTGGTCGCTGCCGCCTCGTTCTGCGCTTTGAGCGGGCCGGGCAGAGGCCCGGCACCGTCGGCGATGAATCAGTTCCCCGGTGCTGGCGCAGTGTCCGCACGCCGGTAGTAGGCGCGCGCGCCTTCGGCGATCACGCTCAGTGCCTGTACGCTGCCATCGCCGCCGCGGTGGAACAGCAGCTCCGCCCCCGCGCTGCCTGCCAGAAAGCGGACCGGCGTCAGCGGCAGCAGCGCGACCGGCGCATCGCGCCCGGGCAGGCGCAACTGCAAGCCCGCGTCGACTGCCTGCACGTCCAGGGTGGTGGCCTCGAACCAGTCGGCCAGGCCGCTGCGCACATCCATCGGCAGGGCGTCATCGAGCATGAAGCGGCCGCTGAAGCGCGCGTAGCTGTCCACCAGCAGTGCCGGATCCAGCGTGCGGATGAGCGGCTTGGCGTTATGGCCGAGTGCATCGGACAAGGCGTTGCGGATCTCCCCGCGCAATGCGGAGCCGTTGTCTCCATTGGTCAGTATGACAAACCCGTCGCCGCTCTCCGGATAGCCTTCGATGCCAGCGTGATAGCTGTCGTTGCTGCCGTTGTGGAAGAAGCGGCGACTGGCGCCAGCGCCGGCCAGCTCCGGGCCCAGGCCACGGCTGGCCGGAGCCACTTCGCTGACCATCTGCAGGGCCAGTGGCTGTGGCAGCCATCCTTGCTGGGTGCGGATGCTGCGCAGCAGGGCCGCGACGAACAGGCCCATATCGTTGGCGCTGGTCCACATGCCCGACGCAGCCTGTTCGGGAAAACTCTGCCAACCGCGCGGCAGGGCCTCCGCCTGGCCCTTGCTGTCGTGCGCATGGGCGACGTTGCCGTAGCGCGCTGGCAACGGGTTCTGGTAGGTGCTGCGCGTCATGCCCAGCGGCGCGAACACTTCGCGGCGGGCAACGTCGGCGAAGGGGGTCCCGGTCAGATCTTCGATCGCCAGCTGCACCACGGTGTAGCCGCCACCGGAGTAGTCGACCTGCTGGCCTGGCGCGTGGATCAGCCGGATCGCTTCGTTCTTTGCAGGCGGCCGTCCTTCCAAGGTCTGCAGCAGCGTCGGCAGGCGTTCGGCGGGCTGATAGTCCTGGAAGCCGTGGACATTGAAGCCGGCAGTGTGCGAGAGAAGCATGCGCAGATTGATCGGCGCGCGCTGACCCTGCGCGTCGGCAGGCACATGCCAGCGACGCAGCCGAGCGTCGATGTCTTCTTCCAGCGAGACCTCGCCGGCAGCCACCAGTTTCAGGGCGGTGGCTGCCGTCCCCATCTTGCTGACCGAGCCCACCGAGAACACGGTGTCGGCGTCCACCGCATCGCGCGTGCCGGCCTGGCGAAGGCCGAATCCAGCGGCGTACACCACCTGGCCGTTGCGGACCACCGCAACCGCCGCCCCCGGCACCTTGTAGTGGGCGAGACGCTCGGTGATCGACCACCGTGGTGGCGCAGCGCCCAGCACGGCTGTGCCGGGTCGCAGGCCATGGGCCATTGCCTGGGCAAAACGCGCCGTGTCCTCGCCGGTGGCATCAATGGCCACCGCCTGGAAGGGCACCAGGGCGACCAGCAGTGAACACAGCAACAGGCGTTTCATCATCGACATCCTTGCTGGAGAGGAAGAAGGGGCTGGGGCGGCGCACGCGTTGCCACGCACGCCTGCCGCGTCCGGTCGTTGCGGGTGGAACGGGGTCTCGCCGCAATGCAGGAGGCATTGCGTCAGCGGCGGGCGCCCTGCGCCAGCAGGTAGTCGCGCACGGCGGTGGTGCCGGCCTGGTTCAGCGGTGTTCGCCAGCGTCCAAGCCAGCCGTCGGCTTCCACGCCCAGATTGATGTCGGCGCCCTGCGCGAGCAGGTACTGCACGGTGACCAGGTGACCTTCGCGCGAGGCATTGATCAGCGGTGTCTCGTCATAGGTCACGACCCGGTTGACGTCGGCCCCGGCCTGCACCAGCCGCTCGACGATGGGTTGCAGGCCCAGCGCGGATGCAACGATCAGCGGATTGCCTTCGCCCAGGGCGGCGCGATCGGGGTCGGCTCCCAGCCGCAGCAGGGTGTCGACCATCGCCGGGTCGCGAGCGCGGATGGCCTGGATCAGCGCCGTGCCATCGCCGAGCACGCGCGCATCGAGATCAATGCCTGCCGCAGCCAACGCGTGTACCTGGGCGATGTCATGCGTGCTGGCGGCGCGCAGAAGATCGCTGATGCGTGTATCGGAGGACGGGGACGCCGACGGCGGCTCCAATCGCGGCGAGACGGCCACCGCCGTCGTGGTGCAGCCCAGCAGAAGCGTCAGCCCCAGCGTCAGCAGGCTGCGGCGCCGGGATGCCGGTGGTGCGGTGTCGACGAGCTGATCGATGCGCTGCGCCAACTGGCTGCGCGCGCCGAACATGCCCAGCGCCAGCGTTGGCGCCTGCTCGCGCAAGGCCTGCAGCTGTTCGACACTGGCCAGCAGGGAACCTGCATAGTCCAGCGGTTCGCGTGCCTGCAGCGCGGCACGTGCATCGCAGGCCATTTCGCGCAGTACAGCCAGTCGCGCCTGGGCAAGGTGCAGCAGCGGATTCCACCAGAACAACGCAACCCCTGCCCGCAGCAATGTGGCTGCCCACAGGTCGCGGCGCTGCAGGTGTGCGACCTCATGGCGGACGATGTCGCGCAGCACGCCGTTGTCCAGCCGCGCCAGCAGCAGTCGCGGCAGCAGGATCGTCGGGCGCCACAGACCGACGACCATGGGTCCATCGATGGCGCAGGTGGCGATCGGCACACGGTCGGGTACGACCCCGGCCAGTGCCGCACGCAGTTCGTCGGTTGCCGGTTGCGCCAACCGCAGCAGCCGGCGTGCCTGCAACATCGCATCGACCAGGCGCATGCCCAGCCACAGCGTGCCCAGCAGCCAAAGCACCGCCAGCAGGGTCGACATTGTCTTCGGCAGTTCAACGTAGTAGATGTCGGGCTGTCGTCCAGCCTCGTAGACGGCCTCGGCCATCGTCGCCCCTTCGCCGGGCATGGGGTGCAGCGCCGGAGCCGTCGGCGCAGGCGTGGACAGCGTGGTCGACCAGCCTGGCAGGAAGGCACTGAGCGGCAACAGCAGGGCAATCGCCATCGCGGCGGTCAGCAACCAGGAGCGTTGTTCGGTGCTCAGGGTTCGCCGTCGCGCCAACCACAGTGCTGGCAGCAGTACCCATGCAGACAACAGCAACTGTCGAACGCCCAGCGCCATTGCCAGGTCGATGAGGTTCATTCCTTCCTCCCGGCCCTGGCATCGCTGATGCGCTGCTGCAGTGCCTGCAGTTCGTTGCGGTTGATTTCGCGTTCGTCCACCAGGTGTTGCGCCAGCACATTCGGCGAGCCATCGAAGAACTGCTGCAGCAGATGGTCCAGTGCCTGCCGGCGGGCCTGTTGGCGGCTGAGCGTGGCGTGATAGATATAGGCACGGCCTTCCTGGCGATGGCTGACGAAGCCTTTCCGCGCCAGTACGTTGAACATGGTCAGCACCGTGGTGTAGGCGACCGGCCTGTGCTCGCCGAGCACATCGGCCACTTCACGCACGGAGGCCTCGCCCTTGTCCCAGAGGATGTCCAGGATGGCCTGCTCGGCCGGCGTGGGGGTCTGGGAGACGGGACGGGCCATGGCATCTACGTATGAATTAGTTGACGCATCGGAGCATGTCGCCGGGAGGCTGTCAACGGGTTTCTTAGTAGTATGGGATCGAGCCCTCGGCGCTCGGGCCTGAACACCGGGCAACGTCCCTGGCCCTGAGTGGGCCTCCAGGGCAGCCCGTTCAGCTCCGCTTGACCGGAATCGGCCGGTTTCTGGTGGGTAATTGCTTGAATTCCAAGGGATTGTGAATCCCGAAAAGCGTGCTCGCCACTGTCATCAAATCGCGCTACGGTAGGGCTCTGTTTAGGACCAGTGTTGCATCAATAGGATGCTGGAACTTTTTCCTCCTTTAGCAGTCCAAATCCCGGACTGCTAAGATGGGTGCCTATGAGCCAGAACACCTCTACTGCCCTTGTGGCAAACAATCTCCCGATTCCCAGTGCGCTCGGTTCGCTGGACGCCTACATCGGTGCCGTGCACCAGATCCCGGTGCTGTCGGTCGATGACGAACAGGACCTGGCCCGTCGCTTCCGCGACGGCAACGATCTGGACGCCGCCCGCGAGCTGGTGCATTCGCACCTGCGCTTCGTGGTGCACGTGGCCCGCGGTTACAACGGTTACGGCCTTGCGCTGGGCGACCTGATCCAGGAAGGCAACATCGGCCTGATGAAGGCGGTCAAGCGCTTCGACCCGGACATGGGCGTGCGCCTGGTGTCCTTCGCCGTGCACTGGATCCGTGCCGAGATGCACGAGTTCATCCTGAAGAACTGGCGCATCGTGAAGGTCGCCACCACCAAGGCGCAGCGCAAGCTGTTCTTCAACCTGCGCAAGTCGAAGACGCGCCTGGGCTGGATGAACGCGGCCGAAGTCAGCGCGGTGGCCAAGGACCTGAACGTGTCCGAGCGTGAGGTCATGGAAATGGAATCGCGCCTGTCCGGTCGCGATATCGGTTTCGATGCGCCGACCGACGAGGACAACGAACACGCGCCGCCGTCGCCGGCCGCGTTCCTGGTTGCCAACGACGAAGACCCGTCGATGGCCTACGAACGTGCCGACAGCGAAGACAACCAGATGCAGCTGCTGCGCGAAGGCCTGGCCGAGCTGGATGCCCGTTCGCGCGACATCATCCGCCGCCGCTGGCTGGATGCCGACAGCAAGGTGACGCTGCAGGAGCTGGCCGACGAGTACGGCGTGTCGGCCGAGCGCATCCGCCAGGTTGAGGCGAACGCGCTGAAGAAGATGAAGGCGCTGTTCACCGCGTAAGGCGGGGTGGCGTTGGAATGCAGAAAGGCCCGGCAATGCCGGGCCTTTCACGTTTGTGGGGCTCATCCACGCCATGCGTGGATGCCCTGACGCCAGGACGGTGATTGCGCCGACCGGGTCCTGCGCTGGATCCTGATGTTCACGCCGTACCACTGGGTGGCACGGTATGATCATGCCACGCGTTTTCCGCACCCGAAGTTTCAACCGCAGCATGCGCAGGACCGTGCTGTCTGACGCTGCCTTGTGTCAGTCGGTAAGGGAAATGGAAGCGGGTCTGGTGGATGCAGATCTTGGCGGAGGCCTCTTCAAGAAGCGCGTCGCGTTGCCGGGACGAGGAAAGCGCGGAAGCGCTCGAACCATCGTCGCAACACAGCGAGGCGGGCATTGGTTCTTTCTTTTCGGATATGAAAAGAACGAACGCGCCGCGATCACGAATGCGGAACGAGATGCACTGCAGTTGTATGCATCGGAGTTCCTGAAAATGAGTCCGGCACAGCTGAAGCGTGCCGTGGAGTACGGGGATCTACAGGAGATCTGCCATGGCAAAGGCCCCTGAGCGAAGGCGCGCAAAAAGTTTGCTGCTTGAGGCGGTGCACGATGCGGCCGTGAATCTGCATGCGCACGGCTTCATCGACAAACGTCGGTTGAGCAGCTACGAGGCGCTGTGCCTTGAGCCTGTTCCCGAATACAGCAGTGCCCAGATCCGCGCGCTGCGTACATCGTTGCAGCTCAGCCAGCCAGTGTTTGCCGGGGTGCTGAACACCAGCGTCTCCACGGTGCGCAGTTGGGAGCAAGGCGAGAAGAAGCCCAGCGGGCCCTCATTGAAACTGCTGAACCTGATTGATCGGAAGGGACTCGAAGCAGTCCTGTAAAGCAAGGGCCCGGCATCGCCGGGCCCGTTCGTTTCGGCGCTATTCAATCCACGCCATGCGTGGATGTCCCGATGCCGTGGCTGCCTCAGCCCTCGCGTGCGATCGCGCGCCAGCCGATGTCGTTGCGGTGGAACTCGTTCGCCCAGGTCACCTTGGCCACGCCGGCATAGGCGTTGACCTGTGCATCACGCACGCTGTCGCCCAGTGCCGCCACGCACAGCACGCGACCGCCGGCACTGAGCACCTGGCCCTGCGCGTCCAGCGTGGTGCCGGCATGGAACACCTTGGCACTGGCCGGCACGTCACCGAGGCCGGAAATGACGTCACCGGTAACCGGCGATTCCGGGTACGGCCTGGCGGCCATCACAACGCCCAGCGACGGCCGTGCATCCCACTGTGCTTCGATCTGGTCCAGGCGGCCGTCGATGGCCGCTTCCACCAGCTCCACCAGGTCCGACTGCAGGCGCAGCATCACCGGCTGGGTTTCCGGGTCGCCAAAGCGCACGTTGAATTCGATCACCTTCGGCGCGCCGCTGGCGTCGATCATCAGGCCGGCATAGAGGAAGCCGGTGAACGGGATGCCGTCGGCGATCATGCCCTGCACGGTCGGGTTCACCACCTCGCGCATCACCCGTGCGTGTACCTCCGGCGTGACCACCGGGGCCGGCGAGTACGCGCCCATGCCGCCGGTGTTCGGGCCGGTGTCGCCGTCGCCGACGCGCTTGTGGTCCTGCGAGGTGGCCATCGGCAGCGCATGCACGCCGTCCACCATCGAAATGAAGCTGGCTTCCTCGCCGTCGAGGAATTCCTCGATGACCACGCGTGCACCGGCATCACCGAACGCGTTGCCCGAGAGCATGTCACGCACCGCGTCCTCGGCTTCGGCCAGCGTCATTGCTACGATCACGCCCTTGCCGGCGGCCAGGCCATCGGCCTTGACCACGATCGGTGCGCCCTTCTCGCGGATGTAGGCCAGCGCGGCATCCACCTCGGTGTGCACGGCATAGAACGCGGTGGGAATGTTGTGGCGGGCCAGGAAGTCCTTGGCGTAGGCCTTGCTGCCTTCCAGCTGCGCGGCGGCGGCGGTCGGCCCGAAGATGCGCAGGTCGGCGGCGCGGAAGCGGTCAACCACGCCGGCTACCAGCGGCACTTCCGGGCCGACCACGGTCAGCGCCACGCCTTCGGCCTGGGCCAGCGCGAGCAGGCCATCAATGTCGGTGACCTTCACCGCCACGTTGCGGCACTTGTCTTCGTTGGCGGTGCCGGCGTTGCCGGGCGCCACGATCACTTCGGTGACACGGGAGGACTGGGCCAGCTTCCATGCCAGGGCGTGTTCGCGGCCGCCAGAGCCGATGACAAGTACGTTCATCACGAGATTCCAGATTGCGTGGGAAGGGAAGATCGGTATCCCCGGCGGCGCGCGTGGCTCACTCGCAGCCTTCGCGTCGCAGCGCTTCGGGGAGGGAATAGGTCCAGGTCTTGCTGTCCAGGGTGAAGCGGTGCTGCTGGCGGACTGGTTTGCCGCCACAGGTGGTGCCGGTCTCCTCGATCAGCAGCGGCCAGGTGCGCGCGCTGCGGTCACTGTCGTCGAAACGCAGTGCGAAATCGATGCTGAAGCGGCGGCTGCGGCAGTCTTCCGACGTTTCAGGATCGGCATTGGCGTCGACGTCGTCGCACTCGTACTGGGCGTCATTGTCGATATGGTTGCGCACGCTGCCACTGGCGACCAGGCCGTTCGGGCCGGGCAGGATCAGCGATTGCGAGAGCAGCGAGAAGCCCTGGCCGAACCAGCCGTCCTCGACACGGAAGCCATAGAAGTCGCTACCGGCGCGGATGATGCTGGCGGTGCCGGGTTGGCCGCCGCTGCCGAAACGCTCGCCGGTCAGTTCGCTGCTCACTTCGAAGCCCTCGCCTTTGGGGCGCAGCACGAAGAATTCGATGGTTCCCGGGTCGATGTGCGCGCCATCGACCAGCGCACCGCACACGGCCAGCAGCTGTTGCCAGCTGTCACCGCTCACTACCGGTTGTTCCGCGCAGACCTGCCAGTCCATCGCATGGGTGTCGCCATCGTCGGTCCAGCTGCCGCGCCATTCACCGGAGAGCTTGGCGTTGCTGCCGTAACGCTGGACGAGGAAAGCCTGCAGTCGTGCGGTGCGGCTGACATGCTGTGCCGGTGAAGCGGGGGCGACCGAAGGCGCATCCACCTTCGGCGCCACGCTGGGCTCGCCCGCAGGCTTGCAGCCCGCCAGTACGGCCGCACCCGCGAGGGCGAGGGCGGCCAGCGATTTCATCGAAACTGCGGACATCCGTGTCGCTCCAGGATCAATGACGGAAGTGGCGCACGCCGGTGAACACCATGGCCAGGCCATGTTCGTCGGCGGCGGCGATCACTTCGGCATCGCGCATCGAACCGCCCGGCTGGATCACCGCCTTGATGCCAGCGGCAGCGGCGGCGTCGATGCCGTCGCGGAACGGGAAGAACGCGTCGGAGGCCATCACCGAGCCCTCGACCACCAGGTTCGCATCGGCGGCCTTGATGCCGGCGATGCGCGCCGAGTACACACGGCTCATCTGGCCGGCACCCACGCCGATCGTGCGGTTGTCCCTGGCATAGACGATCGCGTTGGACTTCACGAACTTGGCCACCTTCCAGGCGAACAGCAGGTCGGTGAACTGCTTGTCGGTCGGCGCCAGTTTGCTGACCACCTTCAGTTCATCACGGGTCATGCCGCGGTTGTCCGAGGACTGCAGCAGCAGGCCCGAGCCGACGCGCTTGCTGTCGAAGTTGTTCAGGCCATCGCCGTGCGGGATGCGCAGCACGCGCACGTTGGCCTTCTTCTGCGCGTATTCCAGCGCGGCCGGCTCGTAGTCCGGGGCAATCAGCACTTCGACGAACTGGCGGTCCAGGATCACCTTGGCGGTGGCGGCGTCCAGCGGTTTGTTGAAGGCGATGATGCCGCCGAAGGCGCTGGTCGGGTCGGTGGCGTAGGCCAGCTCGTAGGCATCGCCGTTGCCGGCACCGACGGCCACGCCGCACGGGTTGGCGTGCTTGACGATGACGCAGGCCGGCGCGTCGAACTGGCGCACGCATTCCCACGCTGCATCGGCATCGGCCAGGTTGTTGTAGCTCAGTTCCTTGCCCTGCAGCTGCTGGAACGTGGCCAGCGTGCCCGGCACCGGGTACAGGTCGCGGTAGAACGCGCCGCTCTGGTGCGGGTTTTCGCCGTAGCGCAGGTCCATCACCTTCACGAAGGTGGAGTTCATCTGCGCCGGGTACTCGGCACGCGCCGGTACCGCGGCGTCGGTGGCGGTGACCGCCGACAGGTAGTTGCTGATTGCCGCGTCGTACTGGGCGACGCGGTTGAACGCGGCCACCGAGAACGCGAAGCGGGTGGCGGCGCTCAGCTGGCCGTCGTTGGCGTCCAGCGAGGCCAGCAGTTCGGCGTACTGCGACGGATCGGTGGCCACCGCCACGCGGGCGAAGTTCTTGGCTGCCGAACGCAGCATCGCCGGGCCGCCGATGTCGATGTTCTCGACCGCGTCGGCCAGGGTGCAGTCGGCCTTGGCGGTGACCGACTCGAACGGGTACAGGTTCAGCACCAGCAGGTCGATGGCGCCGATGCCGTGCTCGGCCATCACCGCATCATCCAGGCCGGATCGGCCGAGCAGGCCGCCGTGCACCATCGGGTGCAGGGTCTTGACCCGGCCGTCCATCATCTCCGGGAAGCCAGTAACGTCGGCCACGTCCTTCACGGCCAAGCCCATGTCGCGAATGGCCTTGGCGGTGCCGCCGGTGGACAGCAGCTCCACGCCGCGTGCAGCCAGCGCAGTGGCCAACTCGGCCAGGCCGGTCTTGTCGGAAACGGAGAGGAGGGCCCGACGGACGGGCAACAGATCAGCAGTCATGGGACAGAATCGGCAGCGGAGCGGGGCCGATATTGTAGGCGGTGGGGGCCGGTGGCGGGCGCTGGCGGGCAAAATCGGCTGGCGCCGACGGCCCTGCGGCCGCCTTCAGCACACCCTGGGCCGGGGCGGCCTGCAAGCAATTGGATGGGGCGCACTGCCGCAATCGGGTAGGCTGTGCCCGAACTGCCAAGGATCAGCGGCTTCGGATCATGTCGATCTATGCATTGAAGGGACGTTTCCAGGACCTGTTGCGTCCAGCCGTACGCGGCCTGTACCGCATGGGGGTCACCGCCAACGCGGTGACCGTGGCCGCTGCCGTGGTCTCGCTGCTGGTGGCCGCTGCGGTGTGGTGCTGCGCCCCGGCCCAGCCGCTGCTGTACCTGCTGCTGCCGTTGTGGATGCTGCTGCGCATGGCACTCAACGCGGTGGACGGCATGCTGGCCCGCGAGTTCGGCCAGCAGTCGCGGCTGGGTGCCTATCTGAACGAACTGTGCGATGTGGTCGCCGACGCCGCGATGTACCTGAGCCTGCTCAGCGTGCCGGGCGTGCGCCCGGAAGCGCTGTGGCTGCTGGCCTGGACGGCGGCGCTGAGCGAGTACGCCGGCGTGCTGGGGCTGATGGTTGGTGCCAGCCGCCGCTACGACGGCCCGATGGGCAAGAGCGACCGCGCGTTCGTGATCGGTGCGCTGGGCCTGCTGCTGGCGTTTGAGTGGGTTGGCGCGATGGCGGTCACTGGCGTGGCTGCGGCCATGGCGGCGCTGTGCATGCTGACCATGATCAACCGCGTCCGTCGCGGACTGCGGGAAGCGGCGGTTTCGCCTAGTTAATCAAGCAGATACAAAAAGACAATCAGGAGATTGCATGCGTCAGGCGCAGGAACGGGAATTCCACAGCTTCGACCAGGTAGCGCTGTTCTACCGGTACTGGGCGGGCACCACCGCAACGCCGGCCACCAAGGCCATCGTGCTGCTG
Organism: Stenotrophomonas sp. GD04024; assembly: GCF_029837545.1. Classification (NCBI taxonomy): domain Bacteria; kingdom Pseudomonadati; phylum Pseudomonadota; class Gammaproteobacteria; order Lysobacterales; family Lysobacteraceae; genus Stenotrophomonas; species Stenotrophomonas sp. GD04024. The sequence continues at coordinate 41,682 of NZ_JAOEDV010000031.1, forward strand.
CACCGCGGCCACGAGCACTCCGGGCGCGTCACCCACCTGGTCGATGAGCTGGACCTGCCCGACACCGCCTTCTTCGCCTGGGATGCGCGCGGTAACGGCCGTTCGCCGGGTGCGCGTGGCGATGCACCGGGCTTCCCGGCGCTGGTGCGCGATCTCGACAGCTTCATCGCCCATATCGGTGCCGAGCACGGCATCGCGGTGGAAGACATCGTGGTGATCGCGCAGAGCGTGGGCGCCGTGGTCGCCGCCACCTGGGTGCATGACTATGCGCCGCGCCTGCGTGCGCTGGTGATGGCCTCGCCGGCGTTCAAGGTGAAGCTGTACGTGCCGTTCGCACGCCCGGGCCTGGCGTTGATGCAGAAGCTGCGCGGCAACTTCTTCGTCAACAGCTACGTCAAGCCGCAATGGCTGACCCACGACCCGGCGCGGGTGCAGAGCTACCGCACCGATCCGCTGATCACCCGGCCGATCTCGGTGCGCGTGCTGCTGGGCCTGTACGAGGCCGCCGACCGCGTCGTGGCCGACGCACAGGCGATCAGCGTGCCGGTGCAGCTGCTGGTGTCCGGTTCGGATTTCGTCGTGCATCGCGGCCCGCAGGACCGCTTCTACGAGCGGCTGTCCAGCCCGGTCAAGGAGCGCGTGCACCTGCCGGGCTTCTTCCACGACACGCTGGGCGAGCGCGACCGCGCGCCTGCGCTGGCACGCATCCGCAGCTTCATCCAGGCGCGTTTCGCCGAACCGCTGCGCGAGCTGTCGCGACGCGATGCGCACCGCCATGGGCCGACCTTCGAGGAATCGGAAATCCTGGCGTGGCCGCCAGAGCGCAACAGCCTGGCCGACCTGCGCTGGCGCGTGGTGCGCGGTGGCCTGCGCTTCGGCGGCACGTTGTCCGAAGGCATCGCGCTGGGGCTGCAGACCGGTTTCGATTCGGGCAGCACGCTGGACTACATCTACCGCGACGAAGCCCGTGGCAAGGGCCCGCTGGGGCGCATGGTCGATCGCAACTATCTGGATGCGATCGGCTGGCGCGGCATCCGCGTGCGTGGCCAGCACCTGCAGGAACTGCTGCGCGATGCTGCCCAGCGCCTGCGCGGGCAGGGCACGCCGGTGCGCGTGCTGGACGTGGCTGCCGGCCATGGCCGCTACGTGCTGGAAGCGCTGGGCCAGGGCGAACAGCGCGCCGATCACATCGTGCTGCGTGATTTCAGCGACCTGAATGTCACCCAGGGCCAGGCGCTGATCGAGCGGCTCGGGGCGGCCGACATCGCCCGCTTCGAGCAGGGCGATGCGTTCGATCCGGCGCAGCTGGCCAGGGTGGACCCGGCGCCGACGCTGGCCGTGGTCTCGGGCCTGTACGAACTGTTCCCCGACAACGATGCGGTATTGCGCTCGCTGCAGGGCATCGCCGCGACGGTGCCGGTCGGCGGTTATCTGGCCTACACCGGCCAGCCCTGGCACCCGCAGCTGGAGTTCATCGCCCGCGCGCTGACCAGCCACCGCGGTGGCGCGGCGTGGGTGATGCGGCGTCGTACCCAGCAGGAGATGGACGAGCTGGTGCGACTGGCCGGGTTCGAGAAGGTGGCGCAGCGCATTGATGACTTCGGCATCTTCACCGTGTCGCTGGCACGCCGGACCGCGTGATGGCGACGCTCGCCGCCGCCCCGCGGGCCGCAGAGGGGCGCCCCTGGCGGCGCGCCCTGTTGTGGCTGGCCCTGTTGGGCCCGTTCTTCTTCGCCAGCTACGGCTTCGCCAACTGGATGGCCAGCCGCCATGCTGCGCTGCCGGTGATGGCGTTCGCCTGGGAGACACGCATTCCGTTCGTGCCGTGGACGATCGTGCCGTACTGGTCGATCGATCTGTTCTATGCGATCTCGTTCTTCCTGTGCCGGCAACGGCTAGAACTGGACCGGCACGCGCTGCGGCTGTTCAGCGCGCAGGTCATCGCGGTGGCGTGTTTCCTGCTGTGGCCGTTGCGTTTCAGCTTCGAACGGCCGGAGATCGGCGGTGTGTTCGGCTGGCTGTTCGATGTGCTGCTGGGCTTCGACAGGCCGTTCAACCAGGCGCCGTCGCTGCACATCGTGCTGCTGATCGTGCTGTGGGTGAAGTTCGCGCAGTACCTGCACGGTGCCTGGCGCTGGGTGCTGCATGGGTGGGCGCTGCTGATCGGCGTTTCGGTACTGACCACGTTCCAGCACCATTTCATCGACATCCCGACCGGCCTGCTGGCGGGATGGCTGTGCGTCTGGCTGTGGCCGGAGCAGGGCACGCCGCCGCTGCGCGCCTGGCGCACCGCATGCGACCCCAGGCGCTGGCGCATGGCGCTGTTCTATCTGCTGGGGGCGGCGGCGCTGCTGGTGCCGGTGGTGCTGCTGCGCGGTGCAGCGCTGTGGCTGTTGTGGCCGGTGGCATCGTTGCTGCTGGTGGCACTGGCCTACGCCGGGCTGGGCACGGCCGTGTTCCAGAAGCGCGCCGACGGGCGCCTGACGATGGCGGCGCGCGGGTTGCTGGCGCCGTATCTGGTCGCGGCCTGGATCAACTCACGGGCGTGGACGCGCCGTGCGCCGCAGCCGGTCGCGGTGATGGACGGCGTGTGGCTGGGCCGCATTCCCAGCGCCGCGTTGCCGCCGCCGCTGCGGGGCGTTGTGGACGTCTGTGCCGAATTGTCCTGCCGTGCACCGGGGGCGGCGTATGCCCGCGTGCCGATGCTGGACCTGGTGGTGCCCACGCCGGCCCAGCTGCGCGAGGCGGCCGAGGCGATCGAGCGGCTGCGTGCGCAGGGGCCGCTGCTCGTGTGCTGTGCGCTGGGCTATTCGCGCAGTGCCGCCAGCGTCGCGACGTGGCTGCTGCGCAGTGGTCGTGCCACCGATGTCGACGCTGCGGTGGCGATCGTGCGCACCGCACGGCCGTCGATCGTCCTGCATGACAGTCATCTACAGGCCATCGCGGCCGCCGTAGCACCGGAGAGTACAGCATGAGCAACGCTGCCGATCTGCCGATGATGCACCTGCTGCTGCGCCAGGGCCGCCTGCCAGCCGTGCTGTCACTGGGCCTGCTGCTGGTGGCGCTGCTGTTGCTGGGTAGTGAGCCGGGGCTGGCGATGATGGCCGCCGGCCTGCTGTTGCTGAGCGTGGCGATGGGCGTGGTGCAGGCGTACTACGCGGTGCGCGTGCAGCTTGATGCCAGCCTGCTGCAGCTGCTGCTGCGCGAACACCTGCAGGGGGATGCGGCCGCCGCACGGGTGGATGCCGCCCTCCACACCGCCGGCCTGCGTCGTCGCGATGCGCAGGCGCCAATGCGTGGCTGGGACGCGCGCTGGATCGGCATGCGGCGCCTGCTGGTGTGCCAGTACGTGGCCACCCTGCTGCAGTTTTCGGTGCTGCTGCTGGCGGTGCTGTGGCCGCAGACGTGAACGGGAGGAACCGATGTTCGCCAGACTGATTGCCCGCGCCTGCAGTGGCGCGATCCATGTGGTGACCGGCGCACGTGCGCTGTGGATCGGCTGTGCACCATCCAGTGAGCACCGCGTCTATTACGGCAACCATGCCAGCCACGGTGACTTCGTGCTGATCTGGTCGTCGATGCCACCGGCGCTGCGCCGCCAGGTGCGCCCGGTGGCGGCGGCCGAGTACTGGCAGGGCGATGCCCTGCGCCGCTACCTGATCGATGCGGTGTTCAACGGCGTGCTGGTCGAGCGCGAGGCCGGGCATCGCCAGCAGGATCCGTTGCAGGTACTGCGCGAAGCGGTCGATGAAGGGTGTTCGCTGATCCTGTTCCCGGAGGGCACGCGCAATGTCGGCGACGAACCGCTGCTGCCGTTCAAGAGCGGCATTTACCACCTGGCGCGGCAACGGCCGGAGCTGGAGTTCGTGCCGGTGTGGATCGACAACCTGAAGCGGGTGATGCCCAAGGGCCGGTTCCTGCCGTTGCCGCTGCTGTGCACGGCGACCTTCGGTACGCCGCTGCGGCTGCAGGCCGATGAGGACAAGACCGCTTTCCTGGCGCGCAGCCGGCAGGCGCTGCTGGACCTGGCACCGAATGGAGGCCGCGCATGAGCTTCGTGCTGGATGTCTCCGGCGATCTGGCAACGCAGAGCGTAGGCCAGCAGACCGGCCTGCTGTTTGCCGGTGTCGGCGCGGTGCTGGTGCTGGCCACACTGGTGGCCGAGACCCTGCGCTGGCGCCGGCGCGGGCAGCCCAGCGCGGTGATCGCCAACCTGGTCTCGCGCATCCGCGCGTGGTGGGTGATGGCGATCGTGGTCGGGCTGGCGTTGTTCTTCGGCCGTGCCGGGGTGATCGTGCTGTTCGCGATCATCTCGCTGTTCGCGCTGCGCGAGTTCATCACCCTGGCGCCGACCCGCTCGGGCGACTACTACGCGCTGTTGGCCGCGTTCTACATCGTGCTGCCCTGGCAGTACTACCTGGTGTGGATCGACTGGTACGGCATGTACACGCTGCTGATTCCGGTCTACGCGTTCCTGTTCCTGCCGATCCTGTCGACCATCGGCGGCGACACCACCCACTACCTGGAGCGCACGGCGAAGGTGCAGTGGGGATTGATGATCTGCGTGTTCTGCATCTCGCACGTCCCGCTGCTGCTGAACCTGCACGTGCCGGGGCATGACCCGTCGCGCAACGTGCTGTTGTTTGCCTTCCTGGTGATCGTGGTGCAGTCCTCGGACGTGCTGCAGTACATCTGGGGCAAGCTGCTGGGCAAGCACCTGATCGCACCGAAGCTGTCGCCGTCGAAGACGGTGGAGGGCTTCGTGGGGGGTGTGCTGAGTGCGAGCGCGCTGGGCGCGGCGTTGTGGTGGATCACCCCGTTCACGCCGCTGCAGGCGTTTGGCCTGTCGCTGCTGATCAACCTGATGGGGTTCTGGGGCGGCCTGGTGATGTCGGCGATCAAGCGCGACCGCGGCATCAAGGACTGGGGCCACATGATCGAGGGCCACGGGGGCATGCTCGACCGACTGGATTCGGTGTGCTTCGCCGCGCCGGTGTTCTTCCATGTGGTCCGCTACTACTGGAAGGCGGGCGGCGGCGGTTGATTCGGGGACGCGCCGTCCACGCATGGCGTGGATCT
>NZ_JAOEDV010000032.1:0-46408 GCF_029837545.1 Stenotrophomonas sp. GD04024
ACTTGGTCGCACTCCCACCTTGTGGAGCGACGACACGGCGATAGATCTGACGGCATCGGCCACGCAGGCGCTGTCAGTGCGCGCGACACAGTTGGAGAACGGGCAGAGTCAGCTGCAGGCGTCCTACACCTGGGCACTGGACGTAAACGGCCGAGCCATCGGCATGACGTCTGTCAACAACGGCAGCATCGGTCGGATCGACTTCGTTGCTGATCGATTGGGCATTGTTGATCCGAACAACACCGGTAGCACGACGTTCGAGGGCGGCCGCTGGATCACCCGGTCAGGGGCCTACATGATGGTACACGGCAAGCCGTTCGGGGTGTCCAACGACCTGATGATGTGGATCGGTGTGGGTTCCAACCCGGGCAATGCCAGCAAGGCGAACGGCCTGTTCTGGGTCGACAACCAGGGCAACGGCTACTTCGGTGGCAGCCTGTCGGCCGGCGTGCTCAAGAATGCTGTGCAGACCACCTCGACGAACGGCAACGCCGAGATCATCAACGGGCCATTCTCGACCCTGGGACGCGCCAAGAACGTCGTGGTCAGCTACGACATGACCAAGACCGACACGGCGAACACGGGCCGGTGGACCGGGGTTTCCGGGCCTGTGAACGCCACCATCGCGATCTACCGGAAGGTCGGAAACGGCGGAGAGCAGTTCATTACCAACTTCAACGTCACGGGCAGCTATGAGGTGCTGAACGAGCAAGGCGGCCCCTCGCAGTTGACCTCGCGCATGGCTGGTTCGCACACCTTCACCGACAACACCCCGGGCACCGAGCAGTTCACCTACCGGGCGATCATCGTCACCCGCAACGTGGCCACCGGCACGGCGAGCGGCGGTACGGTCGGTGTGGTGATCAATCAGACGCTGGGCATCATTTCCGTGGAGCAATGAGATGTCACCGATTCTTTCCGAGAGCAACAACAACCGGGTCGAGATGTTGGCGACCCGAATCGATGTGCAGTGGGACTTCCGGGCCAATGACGGCCCGGTGCTGTTCTTCTTCGATCGCGTGGACTGGAACCCGGGCACGGGGCAGGTCAACACCAGGAGCTATGACAGCACAGTGCGCGCTCCGATCCGTGACCTGCTGGCGGGCGAATACACCTTCGCCCACCCGCAGACGGGCGAGCAGATCACCGAGCCTGGCTGGAAGCTGATGGCGCTGATCAAGGCCGCGACGGATCGCGTGTGGGAAGCAGAGAACCCGCCGGCACCGGAGATCGTCGCGCCACCGGCGGGCGGTGGGGATTGAGGCACTGCCGGGTGGGGGGCATTGAGATCAGACCAGCGGGCGCGGGGCCCGGCCTAGGAGGCGCTTACGCAACTGCCTGCAGCAGATCTTCGCGGTTGTTCCGCGGCGTGTTGACCGAGCGGCTGACGCGGTAAGCCTCCATGGCCGGCGGCTCGCTGGCCAGCAGCATTGCCATGGCGTCGTCCGGGCTGGCGCCCATCCAATCATCGATCTGGCCGGCCTGCAGCCAGACAGGCATACGGTCGTGGATGTCGGCCGATACGCCGCTGCTGTCGCCGGTGATGATGGTGAAGGTGCCCAGGTTGCCGTCGGGCAGCAGGGGGCTGGCGTCCTCCCACAAGCCGGCGGCCAGCAGTGGGCCCTTGGCGTGGATGAACCACGGGTCCTTCTTCCCGTCCTCGGGGCTGACCGACCACTCGTAGTAGCCGGCCATGGGGATCACGCACCGGCGCTTCTTGAACGCCGACCGGAATGCCGGCTTGGTGGCCACTGTCTCGATGCGGGCGTTGATGGTCGAGCCCTGCAGGCCCTTGGCCTTGGCCCAGAACGGCAGCAGGCCCCACGCCAAGCGGGTGACCTGCCGGCCTTCGCCGCGGTCCAGGATCACCGAGGCGCGCTGCGTCGGCGCCAGGTTGTAGCTGGGCTGGATCTCGGCCAGGCCGGGGGCAAGGTCAGCCAGCCCCGGCTGGCCGAAGTCGATCACGGGGAGCTGGACGAATCGGCCGCACATACTTGTAGGGTAGTCCTACCAGGTTAGTTCGACGTATTGGGATGTCCTGACTCTGACTCAGGTCGCGCTCATCTAGCTGCGAAACAAGGCCAGTTCCTCTGCCTTTTCCTCGATCGCATCCAGAATTTGTGCAACTTTCGACTCTGCGTAAAGGAAGACGGGTTCGACTTCCAGCCCTTCCAGGCCCTCAATGTCACCGAACCTTAGGCTCACGCCAAACTGCATATCTCCAATGGAAACTTCGGAGCCTGCATCGACCTCCGCAATAATCAACTCACCTCGGGCTTCGTCCCACGGCCCCAAGATGCTGCCAGTGCCGTTGAGGACAATCTGGCCAAAGGTTGCGCTGGAAACAGGCGTTGGAAACGTGACGGTCACACGATGCTTGCTGTGGTTGGCAATGGCATTGACTGCCCATAAGAGTTTGTCGCCGTCGAGTCGGGGCTGGAATGCGAGAATCGCATCAAGAATCTCCTTTGGGATCTCCCGGCTTATTCCATTCCGCCTCCCAGCAAGTTCTTGTTCTGTTTCACCAAAGGGGAATGCGCACTTCTTTCCACTTTTGCCCGCTGCCTTGGCAACCGCATAGCACGCCTGGTCGAGAGCCTTTCGCAGCTCCTCAAACGCATCGTTTACCGCTGCGCCGACCGCGATTGGCGTTCTCTTTGTCCTTCTTAGTACGGTTGTGCGTTTGCCGTTCTCTGGATCAGTTTCGGTAACTAATGAGAAGGCGCCGGAGTTGGCGTGTTGCTGAACTTGGACTCGGGTATCGCGAAATCGGGCTTTCGCGCGCGCAAGGTGATACCTGGGGCTCTCCATTGGATGCACATTGTAAATTCCATTTGTCATTGGTCAGGGATTCGATCTTCAGGTGGGACATCGATGCGAACACGCTTGTCACTGATCGTGTATCGATTCAGTGATTTTCCTGTTCAGTCTGGATCATTGAGCGGAAGCTCCAGTGTGTCGCCCTTCTTCGGCAGCACCTGGTCAACCATCTTTACGTATCTCTGCCAACCATGCCCGCTGGCGATCGCCAAGCGCTGGAACATGATCAACGAATGGAGGTGCTGGGCAAGAAGAGGGTGGCCTACGTCATCCGACAGCCACTGGTGAAGTTTATTTGGCCGTGCGCCGCTCTCATTCTTTGGCGAGCGCATTTCCAGCTCCTTAAGAACCCCAGTTCCGAGTCGGTCATAGACAAGGTCGCGAGTGTAGTGCGCAACGACACTGAACCGGTTCTTCTTCATGCCAGGCCAAGTCCAGCCCTTTAGCTTATAGATGTTCTCGTAAAACTCATCAGGGAAGCGCTTGCTCCAAGCGGCGAGTTCTTTGCGAAGAACGGCATCCAGGTACTGCTGCAGCGCGTCCCGAGGTCTGACTTCCTGGTAGCCCGTGGCCTCGTCAACCAGGGCGATGATGCCAAGTTGCGAAAGTGCCCGGACAAGGACCTCTGCTTGCTGCGCGACGACGAGCTGGGTAGCGGTAAGCGCCTTAGCCTCGCGAGCGCGCAGGTAGATGTCGCACACAGCCGGGAGCGCCTCGGCGCGGAAAGCTTCCGAGACGACGCCTTTCGTGCTGCGCACTTCGGTCCCGGTCAGAATTTCCTTCAAGTCATTGTTTATAAAGGGCGATAGGTTGCCTGCCTCGATGAAAACAGGCAATTCGGTCCCAGTGTATTTGCGGCCTCTCCATGGGCGCTTGAGCGCCTTCATGATTCCTCGCGTGCTGATGTAACGGTTGCCGTCTTCCAGCACGTAGCAGGGGATTGGAACTCCAGCGATTGTGAGCGTCCCCTCATGGGTTGCCTTCTTCACACCGCCCCACCGCGCTTCGGCGGCCTTCTTGGCAATTTCGGAGCGCTTGCTTTCAGACAGTGCAGTGGCCCTCGCCTTGCCGCCTGCGGATTGAGGGCTATCGGGAGATTCTTCGGTCATAGCAAGCACTCCTTCGTCGGATGCGTGCAATATGCATCAGCAAGCATCCGGACGCAACATGCATGCTGAGCGGCTTTTGGTGTTTGTCTTGAAGGTTGAGCGATTCACAAAGGTAGCGGGCCTGTTCTCAGGATCTGCGACGGCCGGCCGTATCCTTCCGGCCATGTATTCCTCCCACGGCTTCCGCACTGCCCCGATTCCCTCTGGCTGGGTCCAGACCGGCGAGCGCTGGGCGCTCTGGTACAACGGCCGGGAAACGGCGAACGTCACGTTCGATGGCGGTCCTGGCGTCCGGCTATGGATGGAAGGCCAGAAGATGTGGCAGACCAAGGAAGCGCGTGCCGCCAACGTCCGCCAGGCGAAGCGCTACGCGGAGCGCTGGTGCGCGGCCAGGCTCTATCCCTGTCTGCCCCTTCGTGAGGCCGTCGCTCGGCTGACCGACAGCACCCCGATCCAGCCCCCGCCACCACTGCCCGGCCTGCCGCCGACCCGCGAGCAGCAGCAACAGGCTCGGCGCTTGGCTGAGGCCGGAGCTGAGGAGGTCGAGCGGATCAAGGCAGCGCTGGAGCCGCGCAAGCCGCCGGCAGAGACCAAGCCCCGCCCGAAGGACGCGCGCAAGGCGTGGGTGAGGTCAGGGCTGCAGCAGATGCAGCGCGGCGTTTAGCGAGAGAGGGAGTTAAGAAAAAAGGCGGAGCCGGAAGATTCACGACTCCATTACGCCATTTTCGTTGAAGCCCTTATGCCGCAAGGGTCTTTGGTGCCGGTGAAAGGACTCGAACCTTCATGGGGTCACCCCCGGCTGATTTTGAGTCAGCTGCGTATACCATTCCGCCACACCGGCAGGCAGCGCGTGAGTGTAACCGAGGTCGGCAGGGCTTTCATAGGGGCAGGGCCATTCGGGGCGCTTCCTGTCGGCATCGGCCCCGTGGTGGCTATACTGCGGCGGCGTGAATACCTCCAGGAGCGGTAGCCGATGACAGTGTTGCAGGACCTGAGGGTGCTGGTGGTCGAGAACGACGAAATGAGTGCCGCGCTGCTGCAGATGCAGCTGGTGCATGCCGGCGCGACCGTGGTCGGGTTGGCGGCGAGCGTGGACGAAGCGCTGCGCCTGCTGGAGGATTCGGCGCCGGACGTGGCCCTGCTCGACTATCGCCTGGCCCGCAACGAGACCAGCGAGCCCGTGGCGGCAGCGCTGTCGGCACGCGGTGTGCCGTTCGTGCTGGCCACCGGCATGCTGGCCGAGCAGTTGCCGGCGTCGATGCTGGCCGGGGTGCTGCTGGTCAAGCCGTACCTGTCGGTGGATCTGTCCAAGGCGCTGGTGCGCGCGGTGGGGCATTCCCGCGTCAAGGCCTGATTGGCCCCGGCGCAGAGGACCGGCGTATGCTGCCGTGGCCTGAATGCTCAGGCCTACAAGGAGAGTGGCATGAAGAAGTGGATCAAGCGCATGGTTGCCGCGGGTGTCCTTTCGATGGCGGTCTTCGGTGGTACCGCGACTGCGGCATGGTGCGGCCAGCCCTGCTTCCAGCTCTACAAGAGCTGCATCGCGCGCGGCGGTGAGGTCGAGCAGTGCCTGCAGGAACAAGCCTTCTGCGAAGAGGCGATGTGCGGCGGCAACCCCTGATCCAGAAACCCCGCCCAGGCGGGGTTTTTCATAGGCGCGTGGTGTTCATCCGGCTTCGTCGTACACGTAGCGGATGTCCTCGCGGTCGTCGAGGATGCGGTATTGCAGGGCCAGGTCATCCGGGTCCGGATTGAGCCAGGCGTCCAGGTGCTCCCGGCGGATCGGCACCACGCCGCGGTCATGCCCGGCGGCGGCGACATCGGGTGGCGGGGCGTCGGTGATCGTGGCAAACGACAGCAGCCGGCCTTCCGGCCCTTCCCACTCCGCCCACAGGCAGGCCAGCAGCAGGTCGCGTGGCGGATCGGGGCGGAATTCCAGCACTACGTCCTGTTCCTTCTCGTCGGCGCCCAGCGTGCGTGCGTCGATGGCGTGGCGTGGCACGTGCTCATAGAACGCCTGCACGACCACGACCCCATGGCGCAGCCCGAATGCGCCGCGCCAGTAGCCTTCCAGGCTGTCGCGCCGTGCATTGTAGGTGCCGGGGTAGAGCACGTCGTTGCGTGCTGGCGTGTCCGGCAGCCGGCACTGGTAGCGCATCGGCTTGATCACCCGCTGGCCGTTGTCGCTGACCATGACCGGTGCGTAGGTGCCCGGGAAGATGCGGTTGTCGCGCGGCAGCAGCTGCACCCGATGCAGATCCTCCAGCCGGGCCTGCGCGCGCTCGATGCGGTTGCCGGCCACGCGCAGGTCGTTGCGCGCCTTCTGGGTGGGGCGGGTCGCCAGCGTGGCGTGGGCGATATCGCGTCGTTCGCGCTGCCGGACCAGCTCGGCCTCCAGTGCCTGCTGCTCCTGGGCATGCCATTGCTGGATCTTTGCCACGATGTCGCGGCCCTGTTCCGTGCGCGCGCCGGCAAAGCCGTCGTCCATGGCTTTTGGGGTTTTCGGGCGCTTCTTGCCGGGATCGTGCGCGTACAGCTCGGCGAATTCCTCCAGCGAGAGAATGGCGCCGAACTCGCGCACCAGCTTGGCGTAGTCGGCGCGGATCAGGGCGGAATAGCACATGCGAACTCTGCCGGTGTGGGTCGCAGCGGCTGCGACGTGGATGCGGCAGGATAGCCCGACCCATCAGGAGATGCCGCATGAATGAATCCGCCACCTGCCAGTTCCGCGAAGCCGTGCCCACGGTCGAGGACTACTGCCGGCTGCGTGTACTGGCAGGCCTCAGTGCCAAGCATCAGGAAGCCGCTGCGCGCGCATTGCCCAATACCCTGTTCGGCGTATGCGCCTACCAGGGCAATGAGCTGGTAGCGATGGGGCGCATCGTCGGCGATGGCGGCTGCCACCTGCAGGTCTGCGACATCGCCGTGCTGCCACGCCTGCAGGGGCAGGGCCTGGGCAAGGAGGTGATGCGGCGGCTGGACGACTGGATGCGGGCCAGCCTGCCGCCGTCGGCGTACGTCAGCCTGCTGGCCGATGGTGAAGCGCACCGGTTGTATGCACAGTTCGGCTTCGCGCCCACCGCGCCGGCGTCGATCGGGATGTATCGGCGCTTCTGAAATGAGTGCCTGGATTCCAGGCAAAGAAAAACCCCGGCCGAAGCCGGGGTTCTCAAGAATTGGCGTCCCCACGGGGATTCGAACCCCGGTCGCCACCGTGAAAGGGTGATGTCCTAGGCCTCTAGACGATGGGGACGCACGAAAAACTTCAAGTTGTAGAACCTTCGACGGCCTAATGTCGAAGTGGTGGAGCCAAGCGGGATCGAACCGCTGACCTCCTGCATGCCATGCAGGCGCTCTCCCAGCTGAGCTATGGCCCCCATGAAACTGCGGATGATCTGCCGGGAGCAGAGTCCGTTTGAAACTGGCGTCCCCACGGGGATTCGAACCCCGGTCGCCACCGTGAAAGGGTGATGTCCTAGGCCTCTAGACGATGGGGACGCACGAAAACTTCAAGTTGTAGAACTTTCGACGGCCTAATGTCGAAAGTGGTGGAGCCAAGCGGGATCGAACCGCTGACCTCCTGCATGCCATGCAGGCGCTCTCCCAGCTGAGCTATGGCCCCGTGTTACCGAGCCGCCTATCATACCTGCGTGTTCACGTTTGTGGAAGCCTTTTTTCAACTTTTTTCGTCCCGGTTCATCCGAAGCCACAGGGGCAGGGGAACCGCAACGCCACAACCTGAATGCCGGTAGGCGGTGAACAAAAAAGACCCGGTTATCGGCCGGGTCCTCGTTGTTCGTGATGAGTGGCGTCCCCACGGGGATTCGAACCCCGGTCGCCACCGTGAAAGGGTGATGTCCTAGGCCTCTAGACGATGGGGACGCAATTCTCATCAATGTTCTTTAGCGACCTTTCGACGGCCTAATGCCGAAAGATTGGTGGAGCCAAGCGGGATCGAACCGCTGACCTCCTGCATGCCATGCAGGCGCTCTCCCAGCTGAGCTATGGCCCCACGTCGCTGAGGAGCGAAATAATAGCCTTGCCCCAAGGGGTTGGCAAGCATTTGTTGCACTTTTCTTCACGCACGCTGCGCGGCAGATTCCTGTCGCCGTGGCTACGCGTTGTCGCCGGTCAGTGCCGCCAGGATCGGGCATTGATCCAGCGCACCATGCCCGGGGCAGGCGTCGACCAGCTGCGAAAGCGCGGTGTGCATGCGCTGCAGTTCGGCCATCCGTTGCGCGATGTCCTGCAGGCGGGCCCGTGCGGTGTCGCGCACGCTGCCCATGTCCTGCGAGTGACGATCACTGAGCGCGAGCAGTTCGCCGATCTCGTCCAGGCTGAAGCCAAGCGCTTTGGCGCGGCGGATGAAGCGCAGCCTGCGCAGGTCCGGCTCGCCGAAGATGCGGTAGCCACCGGCCGACCGCGCCGCCGTCGGCAGCAGCTGCTGCCGCTCGTAGTAGCGGACGGTATCGATCGGCACGCCGGCCTGGCGGGCCAGTTGTCCAATGTTCATGGCGGATTCCTGCAGGTGCTGCCGCTCATTGTGAAGCCTGGAGTCTGGTCGAGGGTCAAGGCTGGGCCCGAAGTGCGTATTCAGGGCACTTTGCAACTTTCTTCATAGCCCCGCCGCGGGACCAGTTCCTACCCTTCGCCTGAACCGGCCGTTCGATGGCCTGTAACAAACCGAGGAGGTGGTCTGTGGATGGAATCAGGAACGAGGGATTCGTCGAGGTCGCGGTGGTCGAGTACCCGGGAGGCGATCCGTCCGCCGCTTCCGTACTGGCCGAGATGGCTCATGTCGCCAATCGTCTGGCCCAGCAACAGCGCCGGCCGTTCAAGCGTGTGCTGGTCACGCGCTGGATCGTACCCGCCAGTCAGACTGGTGTGCACCGCATCGCCGGTGCGGAGATGCTTGATGCCGCCATTCCTGCGGTGATCGCCGTTCCCGGGCAGATCAGTCCCGGCACCTGCCTGCGTGCCGAAGAAGTCGTGTTGGACTGGCTGCGTGCCCACTATGACGGTGGCAGCCTGCTGGCTGCAGCCAGCGAAGGTGTGAGCGTTCTTGCGCGTGCGGGCCTGCTGGCCGGGCGAACGGTCAGCGGGCCTGATCTGGGGCGACACCCGGGGTTGCAGGCGCAGGCCGTGAGCTGGGTGCCGAGCGAGCGTGCGCTGGTCGATGACGGCGATCTGCTGACCGTCGGCGGCTCGCAGGCGTGGCGTTTCCTGGGGCTTCGGCTGCTGTACCGGCTGCATGGACAGGGCGTGGCCAGCGCGGTGGCGCAACAGTTGGGCATCACGGTGCCGGATGGGGTACAGCAGGATCTGGAGCGCTTCAGCGCCAATTTCGCGCATGGTGATCGCGATGTATTGAAGGCGCAGCGCTGGCTGCATACGACCGCCGCGCGTGGTGCCACCCTGGCCGCGATCTGTGAGGTTTCCGGGCTGGAACCGCGGACGCTGCAGCGACGCTTCCTCCGGGCCACCGGTCTGCGGCCCATCGAGTATTGCCAGCGGCTGCGCATCGCCAAGGCGCAGACGCTGCTGCAGCAGGGCGCCGGTATCGACGAAGTGGCCTGGGGGGTGGGCTATGCCGACCAGAGCGCGTTCCGGCGCCTGTTCCTTCGCATTGTGGGCATGACGCCCGCCAACTATCGCCGCCATGTCAGCTGCAAGCGACGCGAGCGGCCGCTGATGCCTTCGGTCGCAGGCAGCCTGCGTGGGCTGCAGGCGCCGACGGGTGCGCAGCTGGGGCGAAGCGCCGCGTGAGACATCAATGTTGCAGTCGTGCTTGCAACCTGGGCGTGACGCTTCGACCATGGAGTGGATGAATGATTGAACAGGTGGGTTGATGTCGAGTGTTGGACCGGTTCCGATGCCGGTGGTGTTGATTCTTGTGTGCGCTGCGCTGGCCATGGCGGTTGCCCGCCTGTGGCCACGCGGAAACGCCCCGGAGCCGCTGCCCTCGGCGGCCAGCATGGTGCTGGACATGCTCCTGATCGGCCTGCTGTGCGGTCGCATCAGTTTCGTGGCACTGAATTTCGCGCTGTATGGTGGCGCGCCGTGGAGCATTCTTCAGATCACCGATGGTGGCTATCATCTGGTGGTGGTGGTGCTGGCGGGGCTTGCGTGGGGGCTGTGGCGCCTGCGCCGATGGCCCGTGTTACGTGCGCCGGTGCTGACAGCGGCCCTGGTCGGCGTATTGCTCTGGTTTGGAGGGAGCCAGGTATTGTCGCTGTGGCAGGAGCGCCAGATGCCATTGCCGACGCTGCAGGTGACGGATCTGCAGGGTGGCCAGGTTGATCTGCAACAGTTCCGGGGCTCGCCGCTGGTACTGAATCTGTGGGCCACATGGTGTGGCCCCTGCCGCCGAGAAATGCCGGTGCTGGCCGCGGCGCAGCAGGCACATGCCGATGTGCAGTTCGTATTCCTCAATCAAGGCGAAACCCTGGATGAGGTCCAGGGTTTTCTCGCCGACGAGCGGCTGGTGCTGGGGAACGTGTTGCTGGACGACGACGCGGCCGCATCAACCGTGCTGGGCGTGCAGGCCTATCCTTCGACCCTCTTTTTCGATGCCGACGGGCGCCTGCGTGAACTGCACCTGGGCGAACTGACCGCCGCTGGTCTTGAACACAAACTGCGCCGGCTGCGGTAGCCTGCGCGGGCATCTCACTACGGAGTTCCCATGTTGTCGACTTCCCTGCGCACCGCTCCGGCGTTGCTGTTGTTGCCGGTCATGCTGGCATTGGCCGCCTGCAGCCAGGCCCAGACTCCGCCAGGCAAAGCTGCGCCGGCACCGGCGGCAAGCGCGCCGGCCGCTGCCAAGGGTGACCGTCCCGCAGTGTTGAAGGGCATCGAAAAGCACGGCTTCGAGGTCGTTGCCGAGTTCGATGCGCCGGGTGGACTGCGTGGCTTCGCCGGTGTGGTGGGGGGGCAGCAGCCGGCTGCGGCCTACGTCACCGCTGACGGCAAGCACGTGCTGGTCGGCAGCCTGTTCGATGCCGAAGGCAACGACGTGGCTGCCGAGGCCGTGGAAAAGCTGGTCGCCGCACCGATGTCGGCCAAGATGTGGACCAAGCTGGAGGCCAGCGCCTGGGTGCGTGATGGCAAGGCCGACGCACCGCGTGTGGTCTATACCTTCAGCGATGCCAATTGCCCGTACTGCCACAAGTTCTGGGAAGCGGCCCGCCGATGGGTCGATGCAGGCAAGGTGCAGCTGCGCCACATCATGGTCGGCGTAATCCGCGAGGACAGCCCGGCCAAGGCCGCAGCCATCCTGTCGGCGCGTGACCCGAGCGCGGCGCTGCTGGAGAACGAGCACCAGTTCGACCGCGGTGGCATCAAGGCACTGCCAAGCATCAGCCGCGAGATCGCCGGCAAACTCGATGCCAACCAGGTGTTGATGATCGAAATGGGCTTCCAGGGCACGCCGGGCATCCTGTTCCAGGACGCGCAGGGCCAGGTGCAGCGTCGCGCCGGCCTGCCGCAGGGGGATGACCTGCAGACGGTGCTGGGCCCGCGCTGATCGAAACCCGCATCGCATGACGTGAACCGCAGGCCCGCATGGTGACATGCGGGCCTGCTGCGTTCAGCGGCCCAGGCGGGCACAGCCACCTGCGCAGCACCTGTTCTTCGTCACGTCTGAATCGTGACTGACATCAAGCATCGCGCCTTGATTCCAATCAAGGCCAAGAACGACAGCCGGATTAGCCTGTGACGCATGGAATACAGCGTCACTACGCGATGGATGCCGCGTTCGCCAGCCCCCAATCGGGGTCGGCCGGCTCAGCCATTCACGACACTCTCACTCCCTGCTTGTTACCCAGACCGCTGCGGTCGCCACCTCTCTGGCAGTGCGGCCTTGATGGAGTCGACATGGGGGCAGGCAGGACAGTGTCATCGTTCTGTTGCCTGCCACGCGCAGGCTGACCGGTGTCGTCGACGCAGTACCTGCATTTCCAGCAACGGCAACGCGAGGCCAGGGTGGCGCATGCGTGCGCTCCGGGAACGTGATGCGAATGTTCGTCCGGGGAGGATGCAATGCGTGTGGCGGTACTGAGTCTGGCGTGTCTGGGTGCACTGGCGATCACGCCAGCGTATGCGCAACAGCACGATGCGGAGGATACACAGGCACTGCGGCGCGAGATTGCCGCCATGCGGCAGGCGCTGGAAGGCATGCAGCAGCGCCTGGATCGGCTTGAACAACGCGACGCGACGCCTGCGCCTGCGTTGGCGCAGATGCCGGCAGCGCCTGTAGCGGCTGGTGCTGCAACGACGGCTGCGACCGATGTAGTCCATCGCACCCAGGTGCCGGGTGTGGCACAGCCGGTGCTGCCGCAACGCGACTCCGTGGCTGACCCGTCCACCGCCGCATCGCGTCCGGACAGCGCCGCAGGCCCGACCGACCCCGATCTGAAAGGCTTCTTCGCCATTCCCGGGACCGACACGGTGATCCGCATCGGGGGCTACGCCAAGCTGGATGCCATCGCCGACTCGCGCGCGGCGGGTGATGAGGATCAATTCATTCCGTCATCCATGCCGGTGGGTGGCAGCCATCGTGATGTCTCCAACTTCAACATCCACGCCAAGCAGACCCGCTTCAGTTTCGAGGCGCGGCGGCCGACCACGCATGGCAATCTGCGCTTCTACCTGGAAAACGACTTCTTCGGCAGCAGCGATGGCTACGAGTTCCGGCTGCGCCATGCCTATGGCCAGCTCGGCAATACCTACGCCGGCTACGGCTATTCCAGTTTCATGGACCCGGACAGCCTGCCCGACACGCTGGATTTCGCAGGGCCGGGCGGTGCCGGCTATCTGTTGGTGGCGGGCATCCACCACAGCTTCGCGATGGGCAAGGGCAACACGCTCACCGTCGCCGCTGAAGACCCGAAGACCGAACTGGCCGGGGCCACCGAGGAACGGGCCGCAGTGAACCGCCTGCCCGATGTGACGGTGACCGCGCGCATGGAGCGTGACTGGGGCCATCTGCAACTGGGTGCGGTGGCGCGCAGCCTGGCCTATGACGGCGATGGCGAGCGCGACCGGCGCATGGCCGGCGGCCTGCAGCTCAGCGGCTCGGCCTCGGTGGGCGAGCGCGACCTGTTGTTGTTTGGTGCCCTGGGTGGCCGCGGCCTAAGTCGCTACACCGCCGACCTGACCGGCTCCGGGCTGGATGCCGTGGTCGGCGCCGATGGCCGCCTGGATGCATTGGACCTGCATGGTGGCTTCGTGGGCTACACCCATTACTGGTCCGAGCTGTGGCGCTCGAACCTGATCTTCGGGCAGTTGACCCTGGAGCGGAATGCGGCACTGGCGGCCGACGCGTTCCGGCAGAGCCGCTACGGCGTGTTCAACCTGATCTGGAGCCCGGCGCCGTCGTGGACGATGGGCATGGAGCTGCTGTACGGCCGCCTGGAACAGCAGGGCGGCACGCGCGGCGACACGGTCCGGGTGCAGGGCAGCCTGCAATACAACTTCATCAAGTAAGCGCCAGCGGCCGTACGCCAGCGCAACCGTCCCCACGCCCGGTCGCACCGGGCTCATGCCAGTACAGGAGATTGTCATGGCAGAAGCAAAGAAAATCGGGGTGGTCGGAGCCACCTTTCTCGTCGCCGGCAACATGATGGGCTCGGGTGTGTTCCTGCTGCCGTCCAGCCTGGCCAAGATCGGTACCGCCTCGATCTGGGGCTGGCTGATCACCACTGCCGGCGCGTTGCTGCTGGCCTTCGTGTTCGCCAAGCTGGGCAAGCTGGCACCGAAGGCGGGTGGTCCCTATGCCTACGCGCGTGACTGGTTCGGGCCGTACATGGGCTTCCAGACCAACACCATCTACTGGTTCGCCAACTGGATCGGTAATGTCGCCATTCCGATCGCCGCGGTGGGGTACTTCAGCTACTTCTTCCCGATCCTGTCCGAGCCGCTGGTGCGCTGCATCGCGGTGCTGGTGCTGGTGTGGGCGCTCAGCTTCGCCAACATGATCGGCCCGGCCTTCGTCAGCCGCGTGCAGACGGTCACCACCAGCTTCGCGCTGGTGCCGATCCTGGGCATCGCCATCTTCGGCTGGTTCTTCTTCGATGCCGACATCTTCAAGGGCGCCTACAACGTGTCCGGTGAGTCGAACTTCGGTGCGATCTCCAGCGCCGCGGCGCTGACCCTGTGGGCCTTCATCGGCGTCGAATCGGCCTCGGTGACCGCCGGCGTGGTCGAGAACCCGGAAAAGAACGTGGCCCGGGCCACGCTGGCGGGCGTGTTCCTGGCTGCCATCGCCTATATCGCCAGCTCCTCGGTGATCATGGGCATGGTGCCCAACGGTGAACTGCAGACCTCCGATGCCCCGTTCGCATTGGCCGCGGCAAAGGCCGTCGGTGGCTGGGGCGGTGCTCTGGTCAGCCTGTGCGCCTTCATCGGTGCTGCCGGTTCGCTGGGCGGCTGGATCCTGCTGACCGCGCAGAGCGCCAAGGCGGCGTCGGATGACGGCCTGTTCCCGAGCATCTTCAGCAAGACCAACAAGGATGACGTGCCGGTCAAGGGCGTGCTGATCGTAGCGGTGCTGATGACCCTGGCGGTGCTGGTCACCTCCACCTCGGAAACCGCGTCCGCGCAGTTCGACGTGATCACGTCGGCGGCGGTGGTACTGACGCTGCTGCCCTACATCTACTCGTGCGTGGCGTGCTACTTCGTGGTCGAGCGTTCGCACACGCTGGTCCACACCGGAGCGTTCTGGACGCTGACCAGCCTGACCGTCGTGTACTGCCTGTGGGCGATCTATGGTTCGTCGGGAACCATCGTGCAGTACGCCTTCCTGTTCGTGCTGTTCATCACCGTGTTCTATCCCTTCTTCAGCGAGGAGCGCCGCCAGCAGCGGCAGCGCGCCCGCGAGGCCTCGGCGATCAGCGCCGGCGCCCAGCGTTCCTGAGTTAGACAAGGAGAATCAACGTGTACTTCAAGTCCCTGGACTACCCGGTCATTGTCATCGACAACGACTACGAGTCGCCGCGCATCGGTGGCATCCTGATCCGTGCACTGGTGGAAGAGCTGCGCAGCAACGACCAGCGCGTTCTGTGCGGCCTGAACCTGGATGATGCCCGTGCCGGTGCCCGCACCTACGTGGCCGCTTCGGCCGTGCTGATCTCGATCGATGGCAGCGAAGAGGTGGACGGCGAGTTCCAGCGCCTGACCGCGTTCCTGCGTGAGCAGAGCGCGCGCCGCGCCAACCTGCCGGTGTTCCTGTACGGCGAGCGCCGTACCATCGAGAAGGTGCCGAGCAAGCTGCTCAAGTACATCCATGGCTTCATCTTCCTGTTTGAAGACACCAAGAGCTTCATCTCGCGGCAGGTCATGCGCGCGGCCGAAGACTACATGAAGAACCTGCTGCCGCCGTTCTTCAAGGCCCTGATCCACCATGCGGCCGAGTCGAACTACTCCTGGCATACGCCGGGCCATGCCGGCGGCGTGGCGTTCACCAAGTCGCCGGTCGGCCGCGCCTTCCACCAGTTCTACGGTGAGAACACCCTGCGCAGCGATCTGTCGATCTCGGTGCCGGAGCTGGGCTCGCTGCTCGATCATACCGGCCCGATCAAGGACGCCGAGAACGAAGCGGCGCGCAACTTCGGTGCCGACCATACCTTCTTCGTCACCAACGGCACCTCCACCGCCAACAAGATCGTCTGGCATGGCACGGTGGCGCGTGGCGACGTGGTGTTCGTCGATCGCAACTGCCACAAGTCGCTGCTGCACGCGCTGATCATGACCGGCGCGGTGCCGGTGTACTTCACCCCCAGCCGCAACGCGCACGGCATCATCGGGCCGATCAGCCTGGACCAGTTCACGCCCGAGTCGCTGCAGCAGCGCATCGCCGCCAATCCGCTGGCCAGCAAGGCCTACCAGGCCGGCTCCAAGCCGCGCATCGCGGTGGTCACCAACTCGACCTACGACGGCCTGTGCTACAACGCCGAGAAGATCGCCGACGAGATCGGCAGCGCGGTCGACTTCCTGCACTTCGACGAAGCCTGGTACGCCTACGCCGCGTTCCATCCGTTCTACGAGAACCACTACGGCATGGCCAAGGGCAAGCCGCGTGAGCAGGATGCGATCATCTTCACCACCCATTCCACCCACAAGCTGCTGGCCGCGTTCTCGCAGGCGTCGATGATCCACGTGCGCAATTCCGCACATCGCAACCTGGATGCCGAGCGCTTCAACGAGTCGTTCATGATGCACACCTCGACCAGCCCGCATTACGGGGTGATCGCGGCCTGTGACGTGGCCTCGAAGATGATGGAAGGTGACGCCGGCCGTTCGCTGGTGCAGGAAATGCACGACGAGGCGATCGCGTTCCGCCGCGCGATGCTGCACGTGCGCGATGACCTTGGCCGCGACGACTGGTGGTTCAGCGTGTGGCAGCCCACCAAGGTCGAGCGCAGCCTGGACAAGGGCGATACGCCGGCACCGCTGGTGGCCAAGCGCGAAGAGTGGTACCTGCAGCCGGATGCGCACTGGCACGGCTTCGAGAACCTGGTTGACGACTATGTGCTGATCGACCCGATCAAGGTGACCCTGCTGACCCCGGGGCTGGCGATGGACGGCAGCATGGGCAAGCTGGGCATCCCGGCGGCGGTGCTGAGCAAGTTCCTGTGGGGCCGCGGCATCACCGTGGAGAAGACCAACCTGTACTCGGTGCTGTTCCTGTTCTCGATGGGCATCACCAAGGGTAAGTGGAGCACGCTGGTCACCGAGCTGATGGCGTTCAAGGAACTGTACGACCGCAACGCGCCGCTGAGCCAGGCACTCCCGTCTCTGGCCGCTGACTATCCGAATGCCTATGCTGGCTGGGGCCTGCGTGACCTGTGCGATGCGCTGCACGCGTTCAACCAGGAATTCTCGGTGGCCAAGGTGATGCGCGAAATGTACGTGGACCTGCCGACCCCGGTGATGACCCCGGCGGACGCTTACAATCACCTGGTGAAGGGCGAGATCGAGCGGGTCGACATCGAGCTGCTCAGCGGCCGCATCGCCGCCACCATGCTGGTGCCGTACCCGCCGGGCATCCCGACCATCATGCCGGGCGAACGCTTCGGCGACAGCGACGAGCCGATCATCCAGTCGCTGCGCATCGCCCGCGAGCAGAATGCCCGTTTCCCGGGCTTCGAGTCGGACGTGCACGGGCTGATCATCGAGCACGATGGCGATGAGACCTCGTACAGGGTGGAGGTGCTGAAGGCCTGACCGGCGACGGTCGGCCCTTCGGCGAACGATGGATACCGCGCGCGAGCAACGCATCCTGAAGTTCTCGATCGGGGTGACCATTGCGGTCAGCGCGGTCGGCTTCATCGGTGGCCTGCTGGTGGGATCGCAGGCCATCCTGTTCGATGGTGTCTACAGCCTGGTCGACGTTGCCCTGACGCTGGTGTCGTTGTCGGTACTGCGGCTGGTGGCGCGGGAACAGAGCCCGCGCTTCCAGTACGGTTACTGGCACCTGGAGCCGATGGTGGAGGCACTCGGTGGGGTGATTCTGTCGCTGGCCTGCGTGTATGCGCTGGCCAACGCGGTGATTGGCCTGACCACGGGCGGGCACGAAGTGAAGTTCGGGCCCGCGCTGTGGTGGGCGGCGTTGCTGAGTGCCAGCAACCTGGCAATGGCCGCGTTCGTCGCGCAGCGTGCGCGGCGCCTGCGCTCGGCGTTGCTGTGGCTGGACGTGCGTGGCTGGCTGCTGGGCGGATTGATGAGCCTGGCCGTGGTGCTGGCCTTCGTGCTGGCCCTGGTGCTGCACGGCGGTCAGTGGCATCACTGGGTGCCGTACCTGGATTCGATCGTGCTGGCGTTGATCAGCCTGGCGGTACTGCCGGTGCCGGCGCGAAGCGCGTGGAAGGCCATGCGTGAAGTGCTGCAGGTGGCGCCGGATGACCTGGACCGGCGCGTGCAACAGGTGATGCAGGCGTTCGTGGCCGAGCGCGGCTATGCCGGCTTCACCAGCCACGTGGCGAAGATGGGGCGAATGCGCTTCATCGAGATCCATGTGCTGGCCGACCCGGCGACACCGCTGGGCTCGGTGGGCCAGGTCGATGCGATGCGTGATGAGATCGCAGTACGGCTGGATGCACGTGGCAGCACGTTCTGGCTGACCATCGATTTCACTGCCGATCCGGCGTGGACCTGAACCGGCATCGGTAGCGTCGAGCAGGTTCGACGCTACGAAGGGCCGTGATCGTTGCGCGCGCCGGACTACTCTGTTGCGTTGGATGCATTTGACCTCAACCGGAGTTGAGGTCGCAGACTGCTGCGCAATCCCGGTCATCCATACGAGGCCTGGGGCGCCTAGCGCAGGTAGTACTCCACCGGTACCACCAGTTCCTGCGGCGCCTTCAGTTCAGCAGGAATGGGCGGCAGTGGCTGCGCGCGGCGGAAGGTCTGCAGCGCGGCGTCGTCCAGCATCGGCTGGCTACTGGACTGCTCCAGACGCAGTGCCAGCAGCCGCCCCTCACGGTCGATGCTGGCCCTGACCCAGGCCGTGCCCTGCTGGCGTCGTGAGCGCGCGGCGGCAGGGTAGTAGCGGTACCGCTCCAGCCGCGCCATCAGGCGGGCTTCCCACTGGTCGCTGGCGGCGCCGGCCTGGAAGTCCGCAGGGGGTGCGTCTGGAGCGGGCGGCGCGGCCGTGATCGATGCCGGTGCGGGACTTGCATCGGTCGCGGCCGCAGGCGGGGCGATCGGCAGCGGCTGCCGGCCAAGGCCACCGGTCTCGCTGGCCGCCAGCTCACCCTCGCGTGCTGCGGTGGGGGTGGGCGGTGGGGGCGATTTCGTCGGCTGCGATGCACGTGCCTGCTGCGCCTGGCTGGGGGTGTCGGCCTGGCGTTCCTCCACCGGTTGCGGCGGCGTGGCCGGTGCCAGCAGGCGCAGGCTGATGCGCACGTCCTGTTCCTGGGGGGGCAGCGCGGGCGGCGTGGCCACCCAGTGCACCAGCAGCAGCAAGGGCAGCAGGTGCAGGCCGATGCTGATAACAACGGCCTGCCAGTGGTGGCCACGCTCAGTCATCGCCCAGCACCCACAGCAGGTCGGCATCGGTGGCATCGACCTGTTCGCCTGGAGACGCCAGCACGATCACCAACGCCGGGGTACCCGGTGGCAGATGGCCCGGCACGCCGGTACCGCGCAGTACATGCCAGCGCCCGGCGACCAGCAGCACCGGGGCCGGCGCATCGGTCAGTACCTGTGCCATGCGGCGATCGCGGGCGTACTGTACGGCCAGCATCCCGTCCAGCATCGGTGCTGCGTCTGCATGCTGTGCCAGCACCACCGCCGACAACCGTTGCCGAGCCGCAGCAACCGGAAATGCTACCGGTTCTGTAGAGGCCAGCAGGCTGTTGACCTCGGCGCGCGACAGGTTTCCGCCGACCAGCGCAATGCCCGCAGCCGCGGCGTCCTGCACCAGACCACCGTAGGCGGCCCATGGCCAGCGCGCATCCCAGTCCAGCAGTTCCTGCAGGCGTGGGCCCTCGGCCTGGTTGCCCTTGGCCAGCCAGCGCTGTACCCGCTGCAACCGCGGCTGGCGTTCGCTGGCGATCATTTCCATCACCAGCGCACCCTGCGGGCGCTGCTGGTGCAGTGCCTGCAGCAACCAGCGCTGGCCGGCATGGTCGCCCGCAAGGTCATGACGCTCGCCCAGCAGCAGTCGTTGCGCGCCGGCCGCACGCTGGATGAACATGGACTCGTCCAGCGGCTGGCCGCTGGCCAGGTCGATCACCTTGCCGGGCATCGGCTGTGCGCTGGCCAGGGAGGTCAGCGCAAGCAGGCACAGCAGCAGCCAACGGCGGCTAGAACGCCACATTGACGCCCATCGAGACGGTGCGGCCACGGCCGTTGCCGCGGTCAAGGATCGGGCTGAAGATGCTGTCGATCGAGGCATTGTTGTCATAGGCCTTGTTCTGCAGGTTTTCGATGTTCAGCCACAGCGTGGTATTGGGCTGGGGCTTGAAGCTGGCGTAGAAGTCCAGCAGTACACCGGTACCGCCGGTCTTGCGGGTCTGGAAGAAGTCGTAGCCTTCCTCGGTGGGACCGGAGTATTCGGCGCGCAGGCCGGCCTGCACGCGCTGCTGCCACCAGCGGCCGCCCACATCCAGCGTCCAGTAGCGGTCGGGCAGGGCGGTGATGTCTTCCAGGTTGACGAACTCGATGGCCGGCGCGCTGGTCTGCGATCGGGTCCAGCTGAGGGTGGCGTGGTAATGCTCGCTGGCGTAGTGCGCCTCCAGCTCGATGCCGCGCATGCGCACGATGCCCTGGTGGTTCATCCAGCGCGTGGTGGTACTGAAGTCGTCGGCATCCAGCGTATCGGTCCAGGCATTGAGCTGCGGATCGCTGTCGATTGGCACCACGAACGGCGCCACTTCCGGCGGATGCACGATCAGCAGGTACTGCGGCTTGATGTAGTCGCGGATGCGGTTGTCGAAGCGGGTGATGCGCAGCTGGGCCAGGTCGCCGTCAACCAGCAGCGAGTCGGTGCTGAGGTTGGCGCCGAACTGCAGGTTGCGCGAGCGCTCGCGGCGCAGGAACGGATTGGCACCTACGCCATCGGCATCGCTCATGCCCTCCAGCGGAATCTTCTCGAAGAACATTTCCTGCACCCGTGGTGGCCGCGAGGTGCGCGAGACTTCGGCGAACAGCTGCAGCCAGTCGGTGGCCTGCAGAGAGACCGCCAGGCTGGGGCTGAGTGCACGCTCGGTGCGGCGCACATCGATGTCGCCGCCGTTGATCTCCGCGCACTGGCCCGGCACCTCGGAACAGCCGGGGATATGGCCACGGATGCCGTAGCGGTCCTGGCGCAGGCCGGCGGTCAGTGCATAGATGTCGTACTGCAGTTCCAGCGTGCTGAACACGCTGTCGAGCTGGCTGCGCCCCTGCGGGTTGGCGCCGCGCAGGGTAGGCGTATCGGCCACGAAGATGTCCGACTGGTGCTTGATGCCGGTGTTCCAGCGCGCCTGCAGCGCGCCGATGTCGAAGCGGCTGGTGTTGTCGAGGGTCCAGCTGCTCAGGCTGCTGTGGGTACGACGGCCGATGTAGCTGGAGTCCTCCACCGGCGGGTAGAACAGCCGGGTCTTGTTGCTGGCGAAGGTCGCACGCAGGTCGACCCACGGAGAGTAGGGCGTGTAGTGGTAGCTGGCGCGCTGGTTGCGTGCGGAAATCTGCCACGGGTAGTTGTGGTAGAAGTCGTTTTCGTAACGCATGTGGCTCAGGTCGAGCCGATGCTGGTCGCTGGGCTGCAGGCGCGCTTTCAGCAGCCAGCTGCTGGGCTGCTGGCTGCCAGGGTCGGCCTTGTTGGTCTGCCCGCGTGCCGTCGCGTATTCGCCGCTGCGGCTGCTGCTGGCGGCGGCGAGCAGGCCGAACTGGCGGTCGCCACCGTCTTCGCTGTGGCGCCATGCGCCGGCGAAGGTGCGGCCACTTCCATAGCCGTTGTTGCCATGCCGGTAGCCTGCACGCAGGCCCCAGTCGCGGCCTTCGCCAAGCAGATCGTCGATGTCCAGGGTGCGGAAGTTGGCGCTGCCGGCCAGCGTACCAGCGCCATCGCCACCGGCGACCGCGCCGCGCTGCACGTCCACGCCGGCCAGCAGGAACGGATCGACGTAGGCGAACGGACCACCCGATCCATGGCCGGCGTTGTTGCGGAAGGTCTGGGTGACACCGTCGATCATGGTGTTGACCCGGCCGGCGCCGGTCATGCCGCGGATGTTGACCTGCAGGCCGGGCTGGCTGCGCGAATGGAAGCTGTGGGTTCCGGGCATCGAGCGCAGCAGGCTGTTGCCATCCTGGCGCTCGGCCATCGCCACCCGCTCACTGCCTACAGCGGGAGCGAAGCCATCGCGGGTGGCGGGCACGTACTGGCTGGCGCCGGTGCCTGGTGCCTGGCCATGCGCGGTGTCGCCCTGCACGCGCAGTGGCCCGGTGCGGCGGCTGCCGTCGCTGCGCTCGGCGGGCGCCGGTTCGAGGGTGGCCCGGCGTGCATCGATGAAGCGTGGGCGCAGGCCAGTGCCGGCCAGCAGGCGTGACAGCGCCTGTGCGTCATCGAAGTCACCGCGCAGGGCCGGTGCAGGATGACCGGTGGGCAATGCCGCGCCGATCACCAGGTCGACGCCGGTCAGGCGGCTGTACGCATCCAGCGCGGCGGCCAGTGGCTGCGCGGGCAGATCATAGGTGCGGGTGGCCACCTGCGCGTGGGCGCTGGAGGGCAACAGCGGAACCGTGCTGGCACAGGCCAGCGACAGGGCAAGAACAAGGGGGCGGTGGCACAGCATCGAAGGCTCCAGGGGCTGACGCAGAGCGTCGTCATCCTGGGTAGACGCAGCCGCAGGCCCGATGTCAGGGTGCATCAGCATGTTCCCTGCGCGGCGGCAACCAGACCTGCACGCCCGCGCCCAGACGCAGCACGCGCACGTGCAGCTGCGCGGCCAGTTGATCGCGGTTGCTGGCTGCGCCGTCGGCACTGCCCAGCAGGGTGACCGGTTGCTGGCGCAGGCGCGCGCCGATGATCCAGGTGTGCCCGCCGTGCCAGCGGTCCAGGCCTTCGGTCACATCGGCCAGGGGGGCCGAGACCCAGTGCAGGCGTCGTTCGCGCCAGGCAAGGCCGCCGCTGTCTGCCGGCTGGGCGGCAGGCGGATACTTTCCGTTGAAGCGTACCTGTTGCCCCTCGGTCGCCTGCACGGTCCCGCTGCCGTCTTCTACCCGGACGCGATGTTCGGTGACCGTGACCCTGCTGCTGTTGCCCTGCACGACGAGGTCGAAGGCAGTACCCAGTGCAGTGACCGTGCCATGCGGCGTATGCACCTGGAACGGCCGGCGGGCGTCGGCGGCGACCTTGAACCAGGCCTGGCCGCGTTGCAGTTGCAACTGGCGATGTTGCCCATCAACGCGCACATGCACTTCGCTGCCCGGCGACAGCAGGACATGCGAACCGTCCGGCAGCGCTTCGTCGCGGATTTCGCCAGCGGCGGTGCGCAGCACCTGCGCGGCCGGCGGCGGGGCAGGGTGGCCATACAGTCCAAGCGCGCACAGCAGCAGCGCCGCAATACCGGCTTCACCCAGGTGGCGGCGGCGCCGGCGTTGCTGCTGGCGCTGAAGGCTGGGGGTGGCGGCACCGGCCTGCCACAGCTGCTGCAGGTGCTGGTACTGCAGGGCATGGCGCGGGTCGGCCTGGCACCATTGATTGAACGCGTTCTCATCGCGTTCGCCGTCGTGCCCATCCAGCCACCAGCGGGCGGCTTCGCGTGCGATGGTGTCCTGGCTCATGGGCCAGGTACCTGCTGCAGGGCGACCAGGGCGCGCAGCAGATGGCCATGCGCGGTCTGGCGGCTGATGCCGAGCTGGCGCCCGATCTCGGCCAGGGCCATTTGCTCGACACGGGCGAGCAGGAATACCTGGCGCGAGCGCGGTGGCAGCGCGGCGATGATCGCATCGAGATGACGCAGCTGTTCGGCGTCGAGCAGGCGCTGGTCCGGTAGCGGTGCGGGATCGGCGATGGCATGCAGCTGGATGTCGTCCAGCGCCTCTTCGCGCCGGCGCTGGCGCTGCCGGTAGTGGTCGGCGATCAGGTTGTGGGCAACGCGATACAGATAGGCGCGGCCATTGTTCAGCAGGCCGCTGGCGGCGACCTTGACGATACGCAGCCAGGTTTCCTGGACGACGTCATCGGCATCGCTGCGTTGCGGGAGTTTGCGGCGGACATGGGCGTGCAGCGGCCGGTAATGGGCCGCGCACAGCTGCGCGACATCCGTCGGTTCGACAGGCGTGGACACGGGGCGGGCGACAACTGGGAAAGGGAACAGCCCGCGGCGGCAAGGGCAGCGGCAGCACCTTACAGCAAAAGAGAATCATTTGCATCAATGGGCGGTCATCAGCCAGTGATGGGACCGCCAGCCGTTGGCCGGCATGCCCCCAAACGGGTCAAAGATCGCGGTACTGGATCTGCGCGGCGAGCACGCGCAGGCCGTCAGCGTTGCTGGACAGGATGCGCTCCTCGCCGATACCTTTCTGCCGCTTCAGCTGGAAGCCCTGTTCGCTGGGCAGCCGTGCGGCGATGACGTCCATGCGCAGCAGGGCGTCGGGGCCGCTGCAGTCGAAGTGGCCCCAGTAGGCGCCATCGCGGTAGACCTGCAACCGGTAATTCATCGTGGCATCTCCGGCAGGTCCTGCAGCCAGTGGTCGAACATCGCGGTGGCGGCGGCTGCCAGCGGCGCACCATAGCGGCGCGCCTGCGCGCGCAGGTCGTTCGGGTCGATGCCGGCCTGGGCCAGTTCCAGGGTGTGGCCGATCAGCCAGCGTTCGAACTGGCGCGCGTCCAGCTCCGGATGGCATTGCAGGCCCAGCGCGTGCTGACCGATGGCAAATGCCTGGTGGCGGCAGGCGGGCGTGCTGGCCAGGCGGCTCGCGCCGGGCGGGAGTTCGAAGCCCTCACCGTGCCAATGCAGTACCGGAATGCCCTGCAGGGCCTGCAGGGGCGAGCGCTGGCCGTCATCGGTGAGCAGCAGTGGCGCGAAACCGATCTCCTTGCCGCCACTGGCAACGACGCTGGCGCCGAGCGCGCGCGCCATCAGCTGCGCACCGAGGCAGATGCCGAGGGTTGGCCGCTGCTGCTGCAGGCGACGCCGCAGCAGGGCGATGCTGTCGGTGACGAAGGGATAGGTTTCTGTGTCGTTGGCACTGATCGGGCCACCCAGCACGACCAGCAGCTCGGCCGCTTCGGCATCGTCGAGCGGGTCGACACCGGCCTGCAGCACCTGCAGCTGCCAGCCCTGCGCCAGCAGCAGCGGCGTCAGGGTGCCGAGGTCTTCGAAGGCAACGTGCTGCAGGACCACCGCGTGCTTCATGCCGGTGCTCCGCTGTGGGGCCAGTAGAAACTGTCCGGGGTGGCGCGGGCGCCGAAGATGGCCTGGCCGACGCGGACCACGGTGGCGCCTTCCTCGATGGCGACTTCGAAGTCACCGGACATGCCCATCGACAGCTGCGAGAGGTCGAGGCCGGCGGGCGCAGAGCACTGCAGCTGGTCGCGCAGTTCGCGCAGGCGCACGAAGCAGGCGCGCACGCGCTCGACATCCGGGGTGAACACGGCCAGGGTCATCAGGCCGCGCACGCGCAGACGATCGAAGGCCGGCAGCTGCTGCACGAAGCCCTCCACCGCGCCGGGCTCGAGTCCGTACTTGCTGGGCTCGGCCGAGGTATTGACCTGCACGAACACCTCCAGCGTGCGATCTTCCACTTGCAGGCGCTGCTGCAGGGCCTCGGCCACGCGCAGGCTGTCCAGCGCCTGGAACTCGCTGGCGAAGCGCGCCACGTAGCGCGCCTTGTTGGTCTGCAGGTGGCCGATCACCGACCAGTGCACGCCCAGGTCGGCCATGGCCTCGGCCTTGCGCTGTGCCTCCTGGACCTTGTTCTCGCCCAGTTCGTGGCAACCAGCGGCCACGGCCATGCGGATGCGGGCGTCATCGACGGTCTTGCTGACCGGCAGCAGGCGCACGCTGGCCGGATCACGGCCAGCGCGGGCGCAGGCGTCGGCGATGCGCTGGCGCACGGTGGCCAGGTTGGCGGCGATCTGTTCAACAGACTGGGCCATGGGCCAGTCGGCGGCGGCAAGGGGCATGCGGGCACCTCCAATGCGGAATGGCCAGGGTGGGATACACTGGCACAGGACAAGAGTTATTTTGGCATAGGACAAAATGAAAATCACCGGGCATAGCGCCGAGTCGATCTTCGACAGCATCCGCGACGGCATCGGCAAGGGCCGCCTGCCGGCCGGCAGCGTGCTGCCGCCGGTGCGTGAGCTAGCCGAGCAGCTGGGGGTGAACCGCAACACTGTGGCCGCAGCCTACAAGCGGCTGGACGCGGCGGGCCTGGCCAGCACTGCCGGCCGTCGCGGCACGGTGGTGCGCGGCTTGCCGCCGGCAATGGCACGCGAAGGAAGCACGCCGGGAGTGGCCCTGCATGACCTGGCCAGTGGCAACCCGGACCCGCGCCTGCTGCCGAACCTGCGACTGGCTCAGGCGGCGCCACGGTTGTATGGGGTGGGAACGGTCGACCCGCGGTTGCAGGCGCTGGCACGGGCCTCGCTGGATGCGGATTGCCCCGAGGGGTATGCGCTGGAGCTGACCCATGGCGCGGTCGATGGCATCGAGCGCCTGTTGGCGGCATGGCTGCTGCCGGGTGATCGCATCGCGGTCGAAGATCCCTGTTTCCTCGGCAGCCTCAACGTACTCAACGCGGTAGGCCATGCGCCGTTGCCGGTGGCGGTGGATGCGCATGGCATGCAGGTTGAATCGCTACGTGCCGCGCTGGAGGCCGGCGCACGCGCGGTGCTGCTGACCCCGCGTGCGCACAATCCGACCGGGGCCAGCCTGGATGCGAAGCGCGCACGGGCACTGCGGCAGCTGCTTGCCCACTATCCGCAGGTGGCAGTGCTGATCGACGATCACTACGCGCTGCTCTCGCAGCAGGCCTACCATTCGGTGCTGCCGCTCGATGGCCGGCGCTGGGCGCTGTTGCGCTCGCTGTCCAAGCCGCTTGGCCCTGACCTTCGGCTGGCCTGGTTGGGCTGTGATGAGGAAACTGCGGCGCGGTTGCGGCTGCGGTTGGCCTCGGGCACGGGCTGGGTCAGTCATCTTCTGCAGGACGCGGCCACCTCGGTGCTGGGCTCGGCGTCGCAGCGGGCGAAGATCGCGTCGGCAGGCGAGCGTTACCAGCAGCGCCTGCAGTCGCTGCAGGAATTGCTCGTTGCACGTGGCATGGCGATGCCGCAGCCGATGGAAGGGCTGAACCTGTGGCTGCCATTGCCGGCCGACAGCCATCCTCAGGTGCTGGCGCTGGCCTCGCGTGGCTGGCATGTGCGCGCGGGCGAAGTGTTCGCGGTGGCGGCCCCCGGGCATGGCCTGCGCATCACCTGCGCGGCGCTGGGACCGGTGCAGCAGCGACAGCTGGCCGATGATCTGGCGGTGGTGTCTGGACTGTAGAGTCGAGCTTGCTCGACTGCTCGTGCCAACAACAGTCGAGCAAGCTCGACTCTACAAAGGTGAAGCAAAGTCGAGCAAGCTCGACTCTACAAAGGTGAAGCAAAGTCGAGCAAGCTCGACGCTACAAAAGCAGATCAGGGCGCGGCGTTGGCGCCCGGGCGCACGTAGTAGGACTGGCCGCTGTCATCGACGAACATCAGTTCCGGCTTTCCCTGCCAGGAGGTGAGCATGGCGCCGGTATTGTTCTGGTGCTTGACCATCAGGCTGGCGCCGCGGTCCGGGTTGGCCACCACCTTGAACACTTCAGTGGTGCCGGTGGCATCGTCCAGGGTCAGCAGGGCCTCGCCGCCGCGGTCGCTGGTGCCATAGCCACCGCGTTCGGAGCCGTCCGGGCCGAGCAGGATCAGGCCTGACAGGGCGGTCGCGCGCGGCCCCTGGGTGCGGCCCTGGCTGCGTGGATCGGGAACCGGTGCGCCGAGGATCACCCGTGGTTGTCCGCTTTCATCGTGGATGACCAGCCCGCGTGCTTCGATGATGCGCTGTGGCGATTGGCTGCGATGCAGGCTCCAGGCGGTCCAGCCGGACACCAGCAGGGCGAGGGTGGCGACCACCAGCGTGGTCAGCAGCAGTGCACGGGGCATCGTGTCGTCCTTCCTTGGATGTGCCGACGATAGCGGATGCAAAAGGGGATGGGTAGAGTCGACCGGGTAGAGTCGACTGT
This sequence comes from Stenotrophomonas sp. GD04024, assembly GCF_029837545.1. Classification (NCBI taxonomy): domain Bacteria; kingdom Pseudomonadati; phylum Pseudomonadota; class Gammaproteobacteria; order Lysobacterales; family Lysobacteraceae; genus Stenotrophomonas; species Stenotrophomonas sp. GD04024. The sequence goes on from NZ_JAOEDV010000032.1 coordinate 27,627, forward strand.
TAGTCGACTATCGCGCGCAGCGCGCGAATTTCTGGAGCCTGATCGAAGGGCAGTCGACTAACAGTCGACTCTACCTCTATCTGGTCGACATCACCCAGTGGCCGTTACGCAGTCATTTCCGGTATCAGTGGAAATCGCGGCTGTGGCTGCGCAGTCCCTGCAGTAGTTCATCCAGGCAGTGCATGCGCTGCACGATGACATGCTGCACGCCATCGACGCGCTCCAGGCGGCCATCGATCTGCATCAGCTGGGTATCAACCAGCACCCGGTGCTGGCGATCAGCGAGGTGCCGCCAGACCACCGCGTTGACCATGCCGGTTTCGTCCTCAAGGGTGAGGAAGGTCACGCCACTGGCGGTCTGCGGACGCTGGCGCATGCGTACCAGGCCGGCAATGCGCACGCGGCGGCCATGGCCGTGAGCCGCCAGTTGCGCGGCGTCCAGGCAGCCACGAGTGCGCAGCTGTGCGCGCAGGAACGAGATCGGATGGCGGCCAAGCGTGGTGCCGGTACTGCGGTAGTCGGCCTGCATGTCCTCCCACGCGCTGGGCAGCGGCAACGGTACGCGGGCTTCGGCGGTGGCGCGGGCATGGTCGAACAGCGGCAGCCGGTTTTCAACGCCGGAGATGTCCCAGCGCGCACGATGGCGATGGCCGCTGAGCCCACGCAACGCGCCAGCATCGGCCAGCACACCCTGCTGGCGACGGTCCAGCGCGGTGCGCTGGCACAGGTCGCCCACGTCATCGAAGGGGCGTCGCGCGCGCTCGCGCATGATGGCCTGCACGGCAGGTTCGTTGCAGCCATCAATCAGGCGCAGGCCGAGCCGGATCGCGGCCGCGCCCTTGCTGAAATCCAGCGTGCAATCCCAATCGCTGTGGCGCACGTCCAGCGGCAGCACGCGGATGCCATGCCGGCGCGCGTCCTGCAGCAGCTGGTCGGGGCTGTAGAAGCCCAGTGGCTGGCTGTTGATCAGGCTGGCGGTGAACGCGGCCGGGTGGTGGCACTTCAACCAGCAACTGTTATAGGTCAAGAGGGCGAAGCTGGCGGCGTGGCTTTCCGGAAAGCCGTAATCGCCGAAGCCCTTGATCTGCTCGAACAGGTGCTCGCCGTACTCGCGGCTGAAGCCGTTCTTCAACATCCCGGCCAGCAGCTTCTCGCGATGCGGTTCCAGCCCGCCACGACGTTTCCACGCGGCCATCGAACGGCGCAGGGCATCGGCCTCGCCCGGGGTGTAGCCGGCTGCATCCACCGCCAGCTGCATCACCTGTTCCTGGAACAGCGGCACGCCGAGGGTGCGGGCGAACACGCGTTCCAGCTGCGCTGGATAGAGCGGATTATCCGGATCGTTCAACGCGTCAGGACCCTGTTCGCGCAGGATCCTTCGCCGTTCCAGGTAGGGATGCACCATGTCGCCCTGGATCGGGCCGGGGCGCACGATCGCCACCTCGATCACCAGGTCATAGAACTCGCGTGGCTGCAGGCGTGGCAGCATCGCCATCTGTGCGCGCGACTCGATCTGGAATACGCCGATGGTGTCGGCCGCGCAGATCATGTCGTAGGTCTTCGTATCCTTGGGAGGGATCGCATCCATGCGCCCTGCATGCAGGCCGTGCTGCTGTAGCATCGCCAGGCACTTTCGGATGGCGGTGAGCATGCCCAGTGCCAGGCAGTCGACTTTCATCAGGCCGGTGGCATCCAGATCGTCCTTGTCCCACTGGATGACGGTGCGGTCAGCCATCGCTGCGTTCTCGACCGGCACCAGGGTCGACAGCGGATGCTCGGAAATCACGAAACCGCCGGGGTGCTGTGACAGGTGGCGCGGAAAGTCGATCAGCTCGGCGGTCAATGACAGCAGCCGGCGCATCAGCGGGGTGTCGGGATCGAAACCCCGCTCGCGCAGGGTCTCGGGCAACGGCACGTGGCCGCCCCAGTGATCCATCGCTGCGCCCAGTTCGTTGACCTGGTCCATCGGCAGGCCGAGCGCACGGGCCACATCGCGGATCGCGCTGCGGCCACGGTAACTGATCGCCACCGCAGTCAATGCAGCACGTTCACGCCCATAGCGCTTGAACACGTACTGCAGCACTTCCTCGCGGCGCTCGTGCTCGAAGTCGATGTCGATATCCGGTGGTTCGTCGCGTTCGGCGGAGATGAAGCGCTCGAACAACAGATTGCTGCGTGCCGGATCGATTTCAGTCACGCCCAGCACGAAGCACACCGCCGAGTTGGCCGCCGAGCCACGGCCCTGGCAGAGGATGTCCTGGCTGCGCGCGAAGCGCACAATGTCCTGCACGGTGAGGAAGTAGGAGGCGTAGTTCTTCTGCCGGATCAATGCCAGTTCGTGTTCGATCTGCGCGCGTTGTGCCGGTTCGATGCCGTTCTTCCAGCGCCACGGAATGCCACGCTCGACCAGCACGCGCAGCCAGCTGTCCGGGTCGTGCCCTTCCGGCACCAGTTCGCGCGGGTAGGTGTACTGCAGCTGCTCCAGGGTGAAGTGGCAGCGTTCGGCGATGCGCAGGGTCTCGGCCAGCAGTTCGGACGGATACAGCTGGGCCAGTGCGGTGCGTGGGCGCAGATGGCGCTCGCCATTGGGAAACAGGCGCCAGCCGGCTTCGGCTACGCTGCAGCGGTGGCGGATCGCGGTCAGTGTGTCCTGCAGCGCACGCCGGCGGCGCACGTGCATGTGCACATCACCACTGGCAACCAGTGGCAGGCGGTGGCGTTCGCCAAAGGCCTGCAGCTGCTGCAGGCGATGCGCGTCGTCATGCTCGTGATGCAGCTCCACCGCCAGCCACAGGCGATCATTGAAGCCGGTGCGCAGCAGCTCCAGATCGGTGGCGGCCGGCTGCCGGTCCAGCCACAGGCAGAGCAGGCCGTCGGGCAGGCCGAGCAGGTCGTCGCGCAGGCAATGGTATTCACCCTTGGCCGCGCGTCGCCGGCAGGTGGTGATCAACTGGCACAGCCCGGCATAGGCGGCCTGGTCGGTGCACAGCAGGGCCAGCTTCGGTCCGTCCTCGACCTGGAACTCAGCGCCGACGATCAGCGCCACGCCATGCGTCTTCGCCGCCTGCCAGGCGCGCACGATGCCGGCCAGCGAGCACTCGTCGGTGATTGCCAGCGCCCGGTAGCCCTGGCCGGCGGCGCGCGCGAACAGTTCTTCGGCAATCGAGGCGCCGCGCTGGAAACTGAACGCCGACAGGCAGTGCAGTTCGGCGTAGCCGGGCAGTTCACTGTGCATGGCGGCTCAGCCGAACCAGCCGTGCAGCATCCACGGTGCATGCGGATCGTTGCGTGTGCGGAAGGCCCAGCCGCGCTGGCCATGTGCGGTTTCCACCACGTAGTAGTCGCGCCGTGCGTCGGCCTGGTCCCACCAGCCCGATTCGATGCGCTCCGGCCCGGCGACGATGCGCAGGCGTGGATCACGCAGCGGTTGCGGCGTATCCAGCAGCCAGCCCGGGCGTAGTGGCCAGTACGACGGCGGTTTGACCGCCGGCTGCGTACCATTGGCGCGTTCGGGGCGATGGTCGGCCTGCACCGCCAGCGGCTGCACGGCGTCATCGCCCAACCGCGCACGCAGGCGCTCGCGCAACTGGGTCCAGGGCATCGCCTGCGCCGGCCGGGTATCGAACAGGTCGCGCGCGGCGGGCACGAAGGGCGGCAGCTGCTCGGCCTGCAGGCGCAGTGCGCGGCTGCCGGCGGGCAGGGCGAAGGCTTCCATGCGGTTGCGCGCGATCTCGAACAGCAGCGCGGGATCACGCTCCGGTGCCAGCAGGCCGATGGTCAGCACGCTGGGTGGCAGCAGGTCGTGCTCGAAATGCAGGTCGAAGCGCTGCACGCCACCATCGCGGGAGCACAGGAAGGCGGCCAGGTCCAGCAGCAGGCGACGCAGCGGGAACAGCAGGGCCTGGCTGGATTCGATCTCGTACTCGAACTCGATGCGCGCATCGAAACGGTCGGGAGGCTGGTAGTAGCGCAGTGGTGCGGTGGGCTGGCCACGTAGCGCATCCAGCTGCTGCAGCACGTCGGGGGCGAAGCGCCGGGCCAGGCTGTCGCGCGGCAGCGCGAGCACCGCACCCAGCGTGCGCAGGCCGGAGCGGCCCAGCACGGTCACTGCTTCGCTGGGCAGCCCGCAGCGCGGCAACGGCAGCTGTGCGAGTACCGCCGGCAGCTGCTGCGCATCGAGGCCGAGGCCATCGTGCACGTTGGCCAGCACGCGCGCGGCATGCGGCGTGGGCGCGGCCACCAGGCGATGGCGGAAACCCAGTTCGTGCAGTTCACCGCGCAGGCGTTTCTCGATGGTCAGCCAGTCACCGAACAGGGCACGGCTGGCGCCGATCTCCAGCACCAGCGCATGCGGAAAATCGAGGCTGACCTGCGAACTGTAGGCATAGGCCCAGCTGGCCAGCAGCTGCCGGGTGTGCTGTTCGGCGTTCGGGTCGTAGTCGTGCAGGTGCATGTCCTGCACCAGCACCTGCGCGGCCGACAGCAGCATGCCCGGGCGCAGCCCGGCTGCCCGTGCGGCCGGGCTGACCGCGCGCAGCACGCGGCGTTGTGCCGGACCCTGCAGCAGCACCAGCGGCCGCTGCGGGTCCGGTTGCAGGCGCAGCACGCTGTCCAGCGCCAGCTGCGGCAACAACAGGCAGGCCCAGTTCACGGCGCGGCCTCAGTGGCTGATGGCCAGGGGCAACGGCTGCGCCGGCGGCAGGCCGCCACGGCATTTCAGTACCCGCACCTGGCCGTGGTCGAGCTGCAGGCGCAGGCTGGCCGGGGAGGGGTTGCGCGCTGCCTGCGCCTCGCGGAACACGAAGCCCAGGCACTGGCCGCTGTCGGCGGCGACCTGCAGCCGGCGCAGGGCACGGTCGTCGGCCTGCTGTGGCCAGCACAGCACCGCGGCGCAGGCGGCCGAGCGCAGGCACTGCTCGGCCGCCCACAGCGCCTGCTTTGGCGCGGCGTGGATGATCTGCAGCTGGGCCAGGTCCAGCCCGGCCGCCGCCCAGGCCGGTGCATGCGGGCGGTACGGGGGCGCGACCAGCACGATCGGGCGTCCGCGCTGGCTCAGCTTCGCCAGCGCCGGCCAGACCAGCACCAGCTCGCCCACGCCGGGTGCTGCCTGCAGCACCTCGCACAGCCCGCTGGCCGGCCAGCCACCGCCGGGCAGGCGTGCATCCAGTGCCGGGTGGCCGCTGGCCAGGTGGTCGCTGGCGGGCCTTTGGCGGGCCGGGCCGCGCCACAGCTGGCGGCCATCCAGCAGCCGGTCGAGGGCGACGACGGCGCCCATCAGCCGGTCCTCCAGGGGAGGCGCCGGGCGGGCTGGGGGCGACAGGAATGGGCGGAAACGGCGGGCATGGAGCGAGTATCGACAGGCCGGTATCAGGGGCTGAGACCGGACATGCTACTCGCGTTGTAAGTAGAATTACTAATGAAATTGGAGGGTCGGGTTTCAGGTTGCTGAAGGGGGAAAGGAGTGCCGACCAAGGTCGGCACCCACAGGCCCCGGTTACGGGCGGACCGGCAGCGCCACCGGGCGCAGCGGCGCGGCATCGCCACCGCGGATCTTCAACGGACCACCGATGAAGGCGAACTCGTAGACCTTGTCGCGGGCCAGTTCGTCCAGTGCCACCAGCTCGATGATCGGTGCGCCCTGCTGGGCCAGCAGGTAGGTGTGCAGCGGCACGTAGTCATCGGACACTTCCGAAGGGAAGGTCTCGAAGCTGAGGTTGTCGGCGCCGACGATCATCGCGCCGCTGTCTTCGACCAGGAAGCGCGCCGCGTCCAGGCCCATGCCCGGCGGGTTGGCCATGTACGCCCTGGGCTGTTCGAACAGGCGCATGCGGCCGGTGCGGATCAGCACGATGTCACCCTGCTGCAGCTTCACCTGCTGGCGTGCCAGCGCATCCTTCAGGTCCTGGCGGGTGACGCGGTAGCTGTCCGGCAGCATGTCCACGCCCTTGGCTCCGGCCACGTCGATCAGTACGCCACGCGCGATCAGCGGCGGGAATTTCTCGATGCCGGTGACATTCCAGCCACGATCGCCGAGGTGCTTGTCGGCCTCGAAGCCGTTCCAGATCTTTCCGTGGATACCGAAGTGGTTCAGCGCATCGATGTGGGTGCCGGTGTGGCTGTACATCGAGAACGCCGTGCCGGTGTAGCTGCGGGTGAGGTTCATGGTCTCGCCCACGCCCATCGGGTCGTCCATCACCGTGCCGCGCGGGGTGTGGGTCATCCAGAACTGGTAGTGCGGGTCGCCGGCGTCCTGCCAGCTGGGCATGCCGACGTAGTACTCGGTGGCCAGGTCATAGGCCTTGCCGCCGCTGACCCGCGACAGGATCGCTGCGCGCGAGGCCTCGGTGATCAGGTTGAGACGGCCGATCTCGTCCTTCGGCCCCCAGGGGCTGGTGCCGACCTGCTGGCCGGAAGGAACGCGTTCGTGCGCGGACACCGTGGTGGAAGCAGCGGTGCCGGCCAGCAGCAGGGCCAGTGCGGTGGCCAGGGTACGTGGGGTCATGGGGAATCTCCTTGCAGGGGGGGAATGGTGCGGCTCAGGCCGCGACCAGCGGCGCCAGGGCCTGGCGCAGGTGCGGCAGCGGCAGGGTCTGCAGGCGCAGGCCGTTGTCGCCGATCACGGTGGGAATGGAACGGATGCCGAGCGCAGCGGCTTCGGCGCGGTCGGCCTGCACGCGCTGGCGTACTGCGTCGCTGCGCATGTGGTCAGCGAAGGCACCACGGGGGTGGCCGAGCGCTTCGGCGATGTCCAGCAGCACTTCGGCATCGCCGATGTTGCGGTGCTGGTGCAGGTGCGCCCACTGCACGGCATCGAACATCACGCCGTGGGCCTCATTGCCGCCAAGCATGCCGGCGGCCTGGCAGGCCAACGCGCCCAGCCAGCCGGAGGGATATTCGAAGTCCTGTGCACGCATGCCTTCGATATCGATGCGCGCGCTGTCTTCATGCGCGGCGCAGTCGGTCCAGTGGCGCAGGATGATCGCCTTGGCACGCTCCATCGAGCCGAATACCTCGACCATCTGCGCGCGCGAGTCCTGCAGCACGAAGCTGCGGTGACGCACCTGGATGCCGAGTTCGGCCGAGACCTGCTGCAGGCGCGGGGCCAGCACGAAGCACCAGCCGCAGACCACGTCGTGGAAGAAATCGACCACTGGCGCTGCAGCGGTGGGGGAAGAAACGGAAGACATCGGCCTGCCATCGGTGAGAGGGGAGGCGGCAGGTTAGGCAGCGCGGCGTGGCTGAAACAGCACGCCACGGGCAGCTCAGTTTTCGCTGGCGGTTACGAATCCAGGCCGGCGCAGGCGGGCAGCTCGGCGTGCAGGAAATCGATGAAGGCACGCACCTTGGGCTGCAGGTGGCGCGAGGTGGGGTAGACCGCATGCACGAAGCGCGGCGGATAGCGGTGGTCGGGCAGCACCTGCTGCAGTTCGCCACGGGCCAGCGCCGGTGCCGCCAGGAACGAGGGCAGGGGGCCGATGCCCATGCCGGCCGCCAGCAGGTCGCGCAGCATCAGGCTGTTGTTGACGGTGACGCGTGCCGGCAGGGTGATCGTCACCTGGCCATCGGGGCCGAGCAGCGGCCAGCTGCCCGGTGAATCGGACAGGCTGTAGGCCAGCACGCTGTGCGCCTGCAGATCCTCAACCGCCTGCGGTACCGGATGCTGCTGCAGGTAGGACGGGGCCGCGCACAGCACCTGCTGCAGCGAGGCCAGCCGGCGCGCCACCAGTCGCGAGTCGTCCAGCTCGGCGCGCAGCCGCAGCGACACATCGAAGCCTTCGCCGACCGCATCGAGCAGGCGGTCTTCCATCACCAGGTCCAGCGACAGCTGCGGATGCTGCTGCAGGAAACGCGGCAGCAGCGGCGACAGCGTGCTCAGCGCGAACGACTGCGGCGCATTGACGCGCAGGCGCCCGGCCACTTCGCCACGCTGTTCGGCGATGCCACGTTCCAGCGCGTCCAGCTCGTCGAGCAGGCGGCAGCACTCACGGTAATAGGCATGGCCGGTTTCGGTCAGGCTCATGCGGCGCGTGGTCCGCTGCAGCAGCACCACGCCCAGGTGGGTCTCCAGCGTGCGCAGCTGCTTGCTCAGCCCGGCTGGCGACATGCCCAGGTCTTCGGCGGCACGGGCCAGCCCGCCGCGTTCGACGATGCGGCGGAAGGCACGCATCAGGTTGAAGGAATCCATGCCGGTCCCGGGCGCGATGAGGGCGCCATTGTAGATCCACGCCATGCGTGGATGCTGGAATTATGGTGCCGACCAGGGCGGGCATCCAGCAGGCGCGTGCCGGGTTGCGCCGTTTGTTCAAGCCGGCAACCGTCGCATCGCGCCAGCATGCAGGCCCCTCACGTTTCGGGTTGCCCATGAAGCACTGGATGCTCCGCCTGTATGCCCCGTTGTTCCTGCTCGGGTTCGTTGCCACCGCCATCGCCTGGGTGGGCCACCTGCATGGTGATCCGCTGTGGCTGCTGGCCTTGCTGCTGGTCGCCATCGCGGTTTCGTTCGGCGCTGAACGCGCTTGGCCCTACGACCCTGCGTTCAACCACGACCAGGGCGACCGCCTGCGTGACACCCTGCATGCGCTGGTCAACGAAAGCCTGAACCTGCTGTCGATCGCCGCGGTGCCGCTGTTGGCGGCGATCATTCCATGGCAGGCCTGGCCGGTGCAGTGGCCCTTCGCGCTGCAGGTGCTGCTGGCCATCGTCTGCGCCGATCTCGGCATCACCCTGGTGCACTACGCCAGCCACCGCATCGGCTGGCTGTGGCGGCTGCATGCGGTGCATCACAGCGTCACCCGCATGTACGGCTTCAACGGCCTGATGAAGCATCCGCTGCACCAGGCGGCCGAAGCAGTGGGCGGCGTGCTGCCGCTGCTGGTGCTGGGCCTGCCGATGCCAGTGGCGTCGGTGCTGGCATTCGCCATTGCCATCCAGCTGCTGTTGCAGCACTCCAACGTGGACATGCGCCCCGGCGTGCTGGGCCGGGTGATGGCCTGGGCGCCGCTGCACCGCTTCCACCACATGCGTTACGGCATCGCCGGGGATGTCAATTTCGGTTTGTTCCTGACCGTATGGGATCACCTGCTGGGAACCGCCTTCGATGCGCCGGGCTACCGGCTGCGGCAACGCGATCTCGGCATCGGCAGCCAGCCGGACTATCCGCGCGATTATCCCGGGCAGCTGCTGGCACCGTTCCGTGAACTGCCACATGGCGAGGTGCCGGAGCTGCCCGAAGGGTTGCGCAGGCGCGGATGATCCCGCATGTCAGGTCGCGCGCAGCTGCAGGCCCTGCAACTGCGCGGCACCGATGCCGAACATGCGGTGCAGGTTGCGTGACAGATGGGCCAGGTCGGCGAACCCGGCCGCGTGGGCGCTGTCGGTCAGGCTGTGTCCACGCAGATGATGCGCGAGCGCATTGCGCAGCCGTTGCCACAGCACCCAGCCGCGCAGGGTCACCGACAGGTCTGACTGGAAGCGCCGATGCAGCTGGCTGGTCGACAGATGCGCCGCTTCGGCGATATCGGCGGCCGGCACCGGGCCAGGCAGGTAGTGGGTGATACGGGCCAGTGCCGCCTGCACGCGTCGATCCAGCGGCTGCGGACGGCTCAGTCGTGGCAGCCAGTCCTGCAGTGCCACCGCGTTGCCCGGCAGGGCGTGCAGATACCGTTGGATCTGTGTGGGATCGGCATGTGCTGGCTCAAGAAAAACCGTGCAACCGTCCTGCGGTGCCGACAGGATGGCATGCGACTGGAAGGAAGGCAGCCACAGGCGTTGACCCTGCTGCCGCACGCCATCAACCGCGACCTGCCACGCTGCACCGTCGCTCAGCAGCAGTTGATGGGCGTAGTGCGCATGCGCAGCGCTGCCACCGGCATGGCCCTGCAGCAGCGCCACGTGGGCATCCAGCAGCAGCGTGCCATTCCAGGGCAGGGCGGGAGAGGACATGGAGGAATTGTAGATCCACGCCATGCGTGGATGGATCTCCATCGAAATCGAATGTTCCGATAGTTGAACGAAGAGCAGCCGAGCATGGGTTCGGCTCTACAGCAGGCCGTGCGGGGAATTGTCGAAGGCGGGGTGGGCCCGGTTGCGGGGGCGTGAGCGCCATGGATGGCGCGACCGAGGCTACATGGACGTACTTGCGCCGTCCCCCGCAACCGGACCCACCCCGCCACCCCACAGGAGCCCAGCTTTCGCTTCTGTTGTTGCTTCGGCCGTTGCCTCTGCGGGTGCCGGGCGGCAGCCCGGCCGTGCGTACCCTCAGCGCCCGTGCGGGTCGGGCCGGTGATGCACGTACTCGACCACAGTGCCATCGGGATGCACTGCGTTGAATGCCGCCCCGGTCGGCACCACCTGCAGCGGGAAGATGATTTCGGCCCCCGCCGCGACCAGCCGGTCGTGATAGGGCCGCACGTCATCGACCAGCAGCGTCCCGGTGGTCGAAGTGAAGGGGGCCAGCGCTTCCTCGCACCCTTCGATCAGCAGGAAGGCTCCGACCATCGCCAGGCGCAGGCCGGCATCGGGAAACGGGAAGCCCGCATCGGCCACGACGCCCTGCAACTGCTCATAGAAAGCCACGCTCTGCTCCAGCTGGCCCGGGGCCACGAACACCCGGATCAACACGCGTGGGCTGCGTTGGCTCGAGGTATCACAGCGGTCGCGCCAGAGATGATCGAAGTCGCGGTGTATGTTCATGGGCGGGGTTCAGGGCCGGTGACGCCCCATTATCGGCAGCCCCGTGCGGCCTGCTGATGACTGCCGGTGATGGCCTGATAACCGGCGGCCAGGTTGCCCCTGTGACTTAGGTCCTGTTGACAGGTGTGAACGCCCTCGCACAATCTTCACATGATTGGGTCGCCCTGCGCGGCCCGGACAGGCAGGTTGTCACGCCGGGAGGAGGGTCCCGCGCGCAGACCGGCCCGTCCTTCGGCCTGCGGGACGTTGCCTGGCAACCCCTGCGCGGCATGAACGCTGCACCCTTCGGCGGCACTTTCCCTGGACCGATTGCCTTGGCAACGGAATTACGCCTGCCGATGAAAACGTTTACAAAGCCGCTTGCCCTCTCCCTCGCCCTGTCTGCTGCGCTCGCCGCCCCGGCCTGGGCCGACCCTGCGGCGTTCACCGTGTTGACCCTGGAACAGGCGCCCGGCGCCGAAGCAATGCCGGCCCTGGCTGCGCAGCTGAAGAGCCTGAAGGTGGACGCGGTGAGCGTGCGCCAGGTGCAGCGCGGCATCGGCCAGGTCGATCCGCTGCAGGTGCTGGCCGACGGCCTGGGCTATGAGTACCGCTTCATTGCCGCAGGCAAGGACGATGGCCAGACCCAGCGCGGCCAGGCCGTGCTGACACGGCTGCCGATCGCCGCTGAGTCCGGCCCCGACCAGCCGGGACTGAATTACCTGCGCCTGGACGATGGCCGCCACACCGTCGCGGTCTATACCGATGCCGGTGCAGGCGCGGCACAGCTGCCGGCGCTGGTCACGCGCTCGCGGCTGGGTGCGCCGGCGGTCCTGCTCGGTGCCGTGGCTGGCGAATCGGCCACGGCGGCCGGCTTCGATCCGGCGCGTGTCGCACTGGAAGCAGACGCCAGCTACTTCAGCGATGGCTTCAAGGCTGCCAGCAGTGCGCCGTTCAAGGTGGAAGGCAGCAGCCTGCGTGCCACGCTGCTGACCCTGGCCTATGCCGCCGACACGCATGGCGACACGCCGTGGATGGACACCACCCTCAACGCCGACGCACGTGCTGCGCTGCTGCTGAAGGCGATGACCGAGGATGAGAAGTTCCAGATGCTGCACAGCTACTTCGGGCTGGGCAAGGACGGTGGCCCGCTGCCGGAAGGCGCGGTCGGTTCGGCTGGCTTCGTACCGGCGGTGCCGCGCCTGGGCATTCCCTCGCAGCAGTCGGCCGATGCCGGCGTCGGCGTGACCAATCCGGGTGGCATCCGTCCGGGCGACTTCGCCACCGCGATGCCGTCGGGCCCGTCCACTGCGTCCAGCTGGAACCGCGAAGTGGCCTTTGCCGGCGGCGCGACCATGGGCCGCGAGGCCTGGCAGCAGCGTTTCAACATCCTGCTGTCGGGCAGCGTCAACCTGCAGCGCGACCCGCGCAATGGTCGCAATTTCGAGTATGCCGGTGAAGACCCGCTGCTGGCCGGTTCGATGGTCGGCGCGCTGATCCAGGGCGTACAGAGCCAGCACGTGATCTCCTCGATGAAGCACTTCGCGCTGAACGACATGGAGACCCGCCGCAACTTCCACGACGTGCGCATCGGCGAGCAGGCCATGCACGAGTCGGACCTGCTCGCCTTCGAGATCGCGCTGGAGGCAGGCCGCCCGGGCGTGGCGATGTGTTCGTACAACAAGATCAATGGCACCTACGGCTGCGAGAATGGCTACCTGATGAACCAGGTGCTGAAGCAGGAATGGAAGTTCCCCGGTTTCGTGATGTCCGACTGGGGTGGCGTGCACAGTGGCTCGAAGGCGGCGCTGGCCGGCCTGGACCAGCAGTCGGCCGGTGAAGTGTTCGATGCGGCGGTGTTCTTCGACGAACCGCTGCGCCTGGCCGTGCACGGTGGCGTAGTGCCGCAGGCGCGCCTGAACGACATGGTGGCGCGCATCCTGCGCACGATGTTCCTGCACGGCAATTTCGACAACCCGCCGCAGCACCAGAAGGTGGATGCCGAGGCCGGCTTCGCCGTCGCCCAGCGCACGGTGGAAGAGGGCAGCGTGCTGTTGCGCAATGAAGGCAACCTGCTGCCGCTGGCCGACAGCGTGAAGCGCATCGTCATCATCGGTGGCCATGCCGACAAGGGCGTGATCGGTGGCGGTGGTTCGTCGATGGTGGGCGTGACCGCCAAGGGCACCAATGCGGTGCCGGGCGTGCTGCCGACCACCTGGCCGGGCCCGGTGATCTTCCACCCGTCTTCGCCGCTGGAATCGCTGCGCGCTGCACGCCCGGACGCGACCATCGAGTATGTGGACGGCAGCAATGCCGCCGCTGCAGCCAAGGCTGCCGCGCAGGCCGACGTCGCCATCGTGTTTGCCACCCAGTGGGCGGCCGAATCGGTCGACCTGCCGGACATGCAGCTGCCGGATAACCAGGACGCCCTGATCTCGGCCGTGGCCAAGGCCAACCCGAAGACCGTGCTGGTGCTGGAAACCAACGGCCCGGTGCGCACGCCGTGGCTGGCACAGGTGCCGGCGATGCTGCAGGCCTGGTACCCGGGCATCCGCGGTGGCGAAGGCATTGCCGCGCTGCTGACCGGCCAGGTCAATCCGTCCGGCCGCCTGCCGGTGACCTGGGTGGTGGATGAATCGCAGCTGCCGCGCCCGCACATCGACGGCCTCGGCTTCAAGCCGGCCAAGCCGTTCGGTGATGTGTTCGATTTCGATATCGAAGGCGCCAACGTCGGTTACAAGTGGATGGCGGCCAAGGGCCTGACCCCGACCTTCGCCTTCGGCCACGGCCTGTCCTACACCTCCTTCGCCTATGAAAACCTGAAGGTGAGCGTGGAAGGCTCGCGCCTGGTCGCCAGCGTCGACATCCGCAACACCGGCAAGCGCGCCGGTGCCGATGTGGCCCAGCTGTACCTGAAGCTGCCGGCCGGCAGCACCACGCCGATCCGCCTGATCGGCTATGACAAGGTGAACCTGCAGCCGGGCGAACAGCGCCGCATCCGCATCGAGGCCGAGCCGAAGACGCTGGCCCATTACGATGCACAGGCCCGCCAGTGGAAGATCGATGGCGGCACCTACCAGGTGCAGCTGTCGCGCAACGCCGCCGAGCCGCTGCAGAGCGTGGACGTACAGCTGGTGGAGCAGGTGCTGCGCTGATGCCTGAGGACACGGCCCCGCAACGGGCCGTGTCTGAAAAAGGGGACGGAGGGAATCAAGTCGTTTATGGCAGAAACGACTTGATTCCCTCCGTCCCTTTCTTCATGCGGCGAACCAGTCGCGCAGGAAATCGATCAGCTGGCGGACCTTCGGAGAGGGCTGGGTGCTGTGTGGATAGACCGCGTACACGCTCTGCTGTGGAAAACGGTGATGGCGCAGTAGTGGCCGCAGCCGGTTCATGGCCAGGTCGTCCTCGATCAGCCAGTGGGGAAGAACGGTGACCCCAGCACCGGCCACGGCGAAGGCGCGCAGGCTGCTGGCGCCATCCACGCGTACCACTGCATTGGCCGGATTGGTGGCAAACAACGCATCGCTGCCATCGGGTGCGATCACCGGTACATCGGCCAGCCGTGGGTAGCCCAGGCGCGGCAGCGTGCCGAGCTGAACCGGATCGTCCGCGGCATCAGCGGACGGCAGGCGCGCCAGCAGTGAAGGCGCCGCCACCGCACACAGAGGGTGCTGTTCCAGCTCGCTGGCATGCAGGCCAGAGTCGGGCAGGCGGCCAAGACGGATCGCCAGATCAAAACGCTCGGGAATGAGGTCAGCCGGTGCCGGCGAGGTCGACAGATGCAGTTGCAGGGCCGGGTGGCGCGCGCGGAACGCCTCCAGTGCCGGGATCAGGCGCAGCTGTGCGTACTCCGGTGTGGTGGTCAGGCGCAGTACGCCCTGCAGTTGGTGCTGGTCGCGGCGCGCGGCATCGATCGCCGCCTGTGCAGCATCCAGTGCCTGCACGCAGTGCTGCAGGAACTGTTCACCGGCCTCGGTAAGGGCCAGGTGACGGGTGCTGCGCAACAGCAGGGTCACGCCCAGCTCCTGTTCCAGCCGCTTCAGGTTGAAGCTGACCACCGCGCGGCTCAGGCCGAGGCGGTCGGCCGCCGCGGTCAGGCTGCCGGCCTCGACCACAGCACGGAAGATGTCGAAGCGATCGAGGCTGACCATGGGCATCAATTGTCAAAACAGATTTGACAGTGTTGCAGCTGTCGTCGTGTTTTTCCAACAACGCCTGCCGGGCATGCTGGCCGCTTCCCTGCTGGAGCGCCGTCGATGCCGTCCCCCCGCCTGCGCCATGAGGCGATCTTCCTGTTGGTGTTCGCCCTGGACCTGGTCAACATGTTCATTGCCACGGTGGCCTATCCGGCATTGGCGGCCGAGCTGCATGCCGACGTCGGCACCCTGGCCTGGGTCGGCACTGCCTACATGCTGGGCCTGAGCGTGGTGATCCCGTTGGCGCCATGGCTGGCCGCACGCTGTGGCGAGCGCCGCCTGCTGCTGGTGGCACTGCTGCTGTTCGCGATCGCCGCTGCGCTGGCTGGAGCCGCGCCGGGCATCGGTTGGCTGCTGGGGTGGCGGCTGCTGCAGGGCCTGGCCGGTGGCCTGCTGATTCCGGTGGCTCAGGCGGCGGCCTACCGGCAGTGCACGCCCGACCAACGTGGCGCGCTGACCCGGCGCATCCTGCTGGTGGCGCTGCTGGTGCCGGCACTGGCGCCAGCGCTGGGCGGGCTGATGGTGCAATGGCTGTCCTGGCGCGGTGTGCTCTGGGCCAGCCTGCCGCTGGCACTCATGGCGATTGGGCTGGCGCTGGCGTGGATGCCCGCCGACGTCCGTCGGACTGCGCCGCGCCTGCAGGCCCATGCGCTGTCCACCGCGATGACGGCGCTGGGCGCGCTGCTGCTGGCGTTGACCTGGCTGGGCGAACCCGGGCATCGTCTTGCCGGCAGCGGCTTGCTGATGGTCGCGGTGGTGCTCGCCGTGATCCACCTGCGGCATGCACGTCGGCAGCCACAGCCTCTGCTGCGCTGGTCGCTGCTGTTCCATCGCAGCCTGCGCCTGGCGATGCTGGTGTATCTGGCGGTGCCGGGCGTGTTCATCGGCAGTCAGCTGGTCAGCACCCTGCAACTGCACCAGGCCGGTTACAGCGCCGCGCGCATCGGCGCACTGATGCTGCCGTGGGCGCTGGCCTCGGCCATCGCGATTACCGCCAGCAAGCGCCTGCTGGCCCGCTTCGGCCCGGCCGCAGTGCTGCGTGCCGGCATGTTCCTGCAGGCCAGTGGCCTGCTGGCGATGGCGCTGTTGCCACGGCCGGCATTTGCGCTGGCCGGGCTGCTGTTCGCGCTGATGGGTGCCGGCGGCAGCCTGTGCAGCAGCACCGCGCAGACGCTGGCCTTCCATGGGGTCGAGGGCGAAGCGCTGGGCGATGCCAGTGCACTCTGGAACCTCAACCGCCAGCTCAGCTTCTGCCTGGGCACCGCCGCCATCGCGCTGCTGCTGGCACTGGCCATGCAATGGCTGCCGGCCCGCGCCACTGGCGTGGCGCTGGGTCTGGCCGCCGTACTGACCCTGCTGCCGATGCTGCTGTTGCGTCGGCCGAAGCAGCTTCTTCTTCCACACCCTGGGAATTGATGATGGATACCACCGCAGAACATGAAATCCACCGCCTGCACGACAAACTGCAGGCCTGGTTCCGTGCCGAGGTCGGCATCGACGCACTGGATGATCTGATGGCGCATTTCTGCGCGGACTTCAGCATGGTCGGTATCGCTGGTCGCAGGCTGGACCGGATTGCCGTGCAGGCACTGTTCGCGGGCGGTCATGGCGCGCGTCCAGGGCTGCAGATTTCCATCGACGCCGTGCAGGCGGTGGAAGTGCCATCACCGCTGGCGGTGCTGCGCTATCGCGAAGGGCATGCGATCGATGGCGGCGAGCCCGCATGGCGCGAATCGCTGGCGGTACTGAGGCAGGAGAAGGAGCAGGGGCGCTGGTGCTGGCTGGCGCTGCATGAGGTGGCCGCCTGATCGGTAGTGCCGGCTGCTGGCCGGCAACCACGTACCGGCCCCAGGAGCATGACGTTGCCGGCCAGCGGCCGGCACTACCGGGCGACGGCACATGTGCCATCAGTCCTGCCCGTATCCACCGCAGAATGCAAAGCCCGCCCACACTTCACGGCTCATGGCAGGAGTAGGCTTGAGGCTTTCCTGCCGGGAGGGGTCTCCATGCGTGTGCGTGCCGTTGCTGTAGCCATCGCCCTTTGCCTGTCCAGCACCGTGCTGGCTGCCGATACCCCGCCGATGACCCCGGACATCAGCGGCAAGCCCTTCGTCGCGCCAGATGTCGGCCGCGACTACAACAAGCGCGTGGTGATGGTGCCGATGCGCGATGGCACCAGGCTGTATACGGTGATCGTGGTGCCCAAGGGTGCCCACAATGCGCCCATCCTGCTGACCCGCACGCCCTACGATGCCGCTGGCCGCGCCAACCGCAGTGATTCGCCGCGCATGCGCGACATGCTGCCGCAGGGCGACGAGGTGTTTGTCGACGGCGGTTACATCCGCGTGTTCCAGGACATCCGTGGCAAGTATGGCTCCGAGGGGGATTACGTGATGACCCGGCCGCTGCGCGGGCCGTTGAACAACACCAAGGTCGACCATTCCACCGACGCCTGGGACACCATCGACTGGCTGGTGAAGAACGTGCCCGAGAGCAACGGCAAGGTCGGCATGCTCGGTTCATCGTATGAAGGTTTCACCGTGGTGATGGCACTGACCGACCCGCACCCGGCGCTGAAGGTGGCCGCACCGCAGAGCCCGATGGTGGATGGCTGGATGGGTGACGACTGGCTCAACTACGGTGCGTTCCGCCAGGTCAACTTCAACTACTTCGCGATGCAGACCGAGAAGCGCGGCAAGGGCACGCCGCTGCCCAGCCTCGGCTACGACGACTACAGCACCTTCCTGCGCATCGGTTCGGCCGGCGACTACGCACGTTTCACCGGCGTGGACCAGCTGACCTGGTGGAAGAAGCTGGTCGAGCACCCGGCCTATGACGCCTTCTGGCAGGGCCAGGCGCTGGACACGGTGATGGCCAGGACGCCGTTGAAGGTGCCGACCATGTGGCTGCAGGGCCTGTGGGACCAGGAAGACATGTGGGGCGCCAACCACGCCTACCAGGCGATGGAAGGGCGCGACAGTGGCAACAACCGCAATTACCTGGTGATGGGCCCATGGCGGCACAGCCAGGTGAACTACAGCGGCAGTGAACTGGGCGCCCTGAAGTTCGATGGCGATACCGCGTTGCAGTTCCGCCGTGATGTGCTCAAGCCGTTCTTCGACCAGTACCTGGTGGACGGTGCACCCAAGGCCGACACGCCGCCGGTGCTGATCTACAACACCGGCGAAAACCACTGGGACCGCCTGAAGGGCTGGCCGCGCAGCTGCGACAAGGGCTGTGCCGCCAGCAGCAAGCCGCTGTACCTGCGCGCCGGCGGCAAGCTGGCGTTCCAGGCGCCGGCGGCGGGCGAGGGTGACTTCGAGGAATACGTGTCCGACCCGGCCAAGCCGGTGCCGTTCGTGCCGCGACCGGTGCGTTTCAGCGACCGCGACATGTGGACCACCTGGCTGGTCAAGGACCAGCGCTTCGTCGATGGCCGCCCGGATGTGCTGACGTTCATCACCGAACCGCTGAGCGCGCCGCTGCGCATTGGCGGTGCGCCGGTGGTGCACCTGCAGGCATCGACCAGTGGCACCGACAGCGACTGGGTGGTGAAGCTGATTGACGTGTATCCGGACCAGGAAGCGTCGACGCCGGAGATGGGCGGCTACGAGCTGCCGGTGTCGCTGGCGATCTTCCGCGGCCGTTACCGTGAGAGCTTCAGCGATCCGAAGCCGCTGGCTGCCAACGAGGTGCTGCCGTACCGCTTCGATCTGCCCAACGCCAACCACACCTTCCAGAAGGGGCACCGGGTGATGGTGCAGGTGCAGTCCAGCCTGTTCCCGCTGTACGACCGCAACCCGCAGACCTACGTGCCGAACATCTACCTGGCCAGGCCGGGCGACTACCAGAAGGCGACGCAGCGGGTCTGGCACAGCGCCGCGCAGGCCAGTTACATCGATCTGCCGGTGT